>NZ_JARBCJ010000051.1:0-18576 GCF_028803055.1 Mumia sp. | reverse complement strand
CGAAGACCCGACCCGGGGGCACGTTGTCGACGACGTGCGTGGCTGAGGTTCCCGCCAGGACGTACGCCGTCCGGGCGGTGCGCAGCTGGTAGGCGACGTCGACACGCGGCTTGACCCGCACCTTCCCGGACCCTGCGCGCACCGCCACCGAGCCGCGCCGTGTCCACGCCGACTCCCCAGAGCGACGCCCCCACAGGGCGGCCGTCCCGGTCACCGCGCGACCGTCACCGGTCGTCCAGCGGGCCGTCAGCGTGGCGGTACGGCCGTCGGTGAGCCTGGCCGGCCCGGACAGGGCGAGTCGAGACGGTGCGGCGGTCCCGGTGAGACCGAACTCGCGAACCGCGGTCCCCTCAACGGTGACGTGACGTACGCGCAGTCGCTGGGCGCCCGGGACGACGGAGACGCCCGCCGCGTACGAGCCGTCTGACGCGGGCCGCGTCGCGGCCAGCCTCTCCCAGGCTCCGTCGTTGCGACCGCGCTCGAGCAGGATCTCGCCGTCCAACCGTGAGGTGGTGCCGCGGATCGTGGCGGTCGTCCCCGCGTACGCGCTCGCCGGCGCCGAGACGGTGAGCTGGGGCGGTGCGGCGGAGGCCGGTGCCGCACCGAGCAGCGAGCCGACGAGGGCGCCGACCAGGACGGTGACGAGGAGGGTGAGCGCGCGAGCTGCTTTCACCATCCCACCGTAGGCCCCGGCAGAGCCGTTGGCTCGTCCGGCGCACGCGGTGGCCGCGGGGTCTCAGGCGTCCTGGATGCGGGCGAAGGGACGCGCTGCCTCGAGCTCGTAGGCGAGCTCCAGCAGCGTCCGTTCGTCACCGTGGTCGGCGGACAGGTGGGACCCGATGGGAAGCCCCGAGCGGGTCTGCCCGAGAGGCAGCGAGATCGCCGGCCCTCCCGCGACGTTGTTGAGCGGTGTGAAGCCGACGTAGGAATACAGACGCGCGAAGAGCCGGTCGAAGTCCAGCGTCGGCGAGAGGTAGCCGAGCTTGGGCGTCGTGTGCGAGAGCACGGGGGAGAGCAGCACGTCGTAGGTCGCGAAGAGCGCGCGGTAGGAGTGCTGGGCGCGGCGAAGGCGGTAGATCGCTCCGGGGAACCGGCGGACACCCTTGCGGAACGCCGCGGCGAGGCCCTGGGTGAGATTGTCCGTCAGCGCCGGGTCGAAGTCGGGTCCGAGGCCACGCTTGCCGGAGACGGTGAGGTACCAGGCGAGGAACCCCCAGTAGAGCGCGAAGTCGTCGGCGAACTGCTGCGTGATCGGGAGCGGCATCTCCTCGACGTGGTGGCCGAGCGACGCCAGGAGCTCGGCGGTCCCGGTGGTTGCGTCGTGGGTCTCGCGGTCGCTGGCCCGCGTCACCGAGTCGTGGATGACGCCGATGCGCAGTCGGGTCGTGCCCGGGCCCTCGACGAGCCGGACCGCAGGCAGGCGCGGGTTGCGGTAGGTGCGCTCGGCGGCCGCGAAGAACCGAGCCGTGTCGCGCACCGACCGCGTGACGACACCCTGCGTCACCACCTTGACCGGCATCGTCTCGTCGAGGCGGTCAGGAGTGATGCGACCACGGGTCGGCTTGAGGCCCACCAGCCCGCACGCCGCCGCCGGGATGCGGATGGATCCGCCGCCGTCGTTCGCGTGAGCGAGGGGGACCGCCCCGGCGGCCACGAGCGCCGCCGAGCCACCGGACGACGCACCGGACGAGTACGCAGGGTTCCACGGGTTGCGCACCGGCGGCCGGGTCATGAACTCGGTGGTCGCGCTGAACCCGAACTCCGGGAGCCGGGACTTCCCGAGGTAGGTCAGGCCCTGGTCGGACCACATCCGTACGAAGTCGCTGTCGGCGCGGGCGAGTCGCGGCGCGTACGCCTCCGAGCCGTTGCCCGTCGGCCAGCCCGCGACGTCGACGTTGTCCTTGACGAAGGTCGGCACTCCACCGAACGCGCCCGCTGCGGCACGGTCGGCCGCGTCGAGCGCTCGGTCGGCGTCGAGGTGCTCGACGGCATCGAGGGCGGACACCGCCTCGACCCGGGCGAGCGCCGCCTCGGCGACCTCGCGCGGCTTGATCTGACGGGTCGCGACGAGCTCGGCGACGCCGGTCGCGTCCAGGTCACCGAGAACGTCGTCACCGAACGCGTGGACGCGAGGTGAGTGCGGCACGGGGGCTCCTGAGGCATGCGTGTGTCCGAGGTCACTGGGAGCGTATCAGTGGGATCCCGCACCGCCGAGGCCTCTGCAGGGCGCGCTGACGTACGGCGGCCACGGTCTCACGGCGGTACGCTGCCAGGCGCGGAACACGCGGGCTCCGGCCCTGGCTCGAGGAGGACGGACGTGTCGGCACACGGGGGCAACAGGGCGATCGTCGCCGCGCTCGCGGCCAACCTGGGGATCGCGGTCACGAAGTTCGTCGCCTTCCTCCTCACCGGTGCCTCGTCCATGCTCGCCGAGTCCGTGCACTCGGTCGCCGACTCCGGCAACCAGGGGCTGCTGCTCCTCGGAGGCAAGCGTGCCCGGCGTCGGGCCGACGAGCGCCATCCGTTCGGGTACGGGCGGGAGCGGTACATCTACGCGTTCATCGTGTCCATCGTGCTGTTCTCCGTCGGTGGTCTCTTCGCGTTGTACGAGGCCTGGCACAAGTGGGAGGACCCGCACCCGATCGACTCCTGGCAGTGGGTGCCGATCGTGGTGCTGCTGGCCGCGATCGGGATGGAGGGGTTCTCCTTCCGCACCGCCATCGTCGAGTCCAACGCCGTCCGCGGGCCCCAGTCGTGGGTCTCGTTCATCCGCAACGCGAAGTCGCCGGAGCTCCCGGTCGTCCTTCTCGAGGACTTCGGCGCCCTGATCGGCCTGGTCCTGGCGCTCTTCGGTGTCGGCATGACCCTGACGACCGACGACGGGCGCTGGGACGCCCTCGGTACGGCCGGCATCGGGGTGCTCCTCGTCTCCATCGCCGTAGTGCTGGCGATCGAGACCAAGTCCCTGCTCCTCGGTGAGTCGGCGAGCCGCAAGGACGTCGACGCCATCAAGGCGGCTGTCGTCGGGGAGGGCGTGCCGTCGGTCATCCACCTGCGTACCCTCCACCTGGGCCCGGAGGAGCTGCTGGTCGCCGCGAAGATCGAGGTCGACACCACGGAGGACGCCGCCGACATCGCCGCGGCCATCGACGGTGCGGAGGCTCGGATCCGCGCCGCCGTCCCGATCGCCCGGGTCATCTACCTCGAGCCGGACCTCCGCAGGTCGGCGTCCACGGCCGCACCCGCCGACCTCGGGCCCGACGCCTAGCCCGGGAGCACGCGCAGGATGCGGTCGGCTCCGTTGCCGTTGGAGGTCGACACGTACAGCGCGCCCCCGGGTGCGACCGTGATCGCCCGCAGCCGGCCGTACCGGCCCTGGAGCGCCACCGACTGGCCACGCAGCCGGCCTCGCTTGTCGAACCGCAGCAGGCGGATCTGCTCGGCCTTCAGCGCCGTCACCGCGAGCACGCGCCCGGCCCGGTTGCCCCAGACCGACCCCCGCAGCCAGGCGGCAGCCGTCGTCGCGAGAGTCGTGCGGCCCGAACGCCACCGTGCGCTGCGCTGCTTGCCCGGGAGCCGGTGATTCGTCATGGGGACGGACTCGTTGTAGCCCGGCACCGGGTTCCACCCGTAGTTGCCCTTGCGGAACAGTGCGTTGACCTCGTCGTCGCGTGAGGAGCCCTGCTCGACCGACCACATGCGGCCCGCACGCCGTGCGAGGCCCTGCACGTTGCGGTGGCCGTAGGTGTAGACCCGGCGCTTCATCGCGTAGCGGGACTTCGCGTACGGGTTCGTCCGCAGACCGCGACCCGTCCGCGCATCGACGCGGAGGACCTTCCCGCCCCCGGACCGGAGCCGTTGCGGGTTGCGCCCGACCACGGCGTCACCGGTCCCGATGAAGAGCGTCCTGCCCGCGCCGAAGGCCAGTGCGCACCCACCGTGGCGTCCGGTGGTGGCGGGGAGCCCTCGCACGATCGTCGTGACCAGGCGGGCACGGGTGCGGGCGGCGTTGAGGCGCCAGCGGGCCACACGGACGTCCGTCGTCGAGCCCGAGCGGTAGCCGTGGCAGGTGTAGAAGGCCCCGGTACGGGCGAAGTCAGGCGCGAGCTCGAGCGCCATGAGCCCGGTCTCCCCGCTCGCCCAGATTCCCCTCGCTCGCCCCACGACGCGCTTGCCGCCGCTGAGGGTGCCGATCGAGATCGTACGGCGGGCGCGCTCGGTGAACAGGAACTGCCGAGAAGAGATGAACGCGATGTCCCAGGGATGGTCGAGGCCACGCAGGACGGTGGTGACGCGCATCGGCGCGGCTCTCAGGGCCGCGGCCGGGGCCGGGGCCGTCGTGGGCCGGGCGGAAGCGGTGCTGGGAGCGATCGGTGGGGCAGCCCCGCTCTCGCGCTCCGCACCCGCCCCGGCTTCGGGGACGAGCAGGGCCGCGGCGGCCAGGCCTGCGATGGCGACGGCGGATCTCCTCATACCTCAGTCTCACTCCGACCGACCGATCGCGCGAGAGGTCGACGGGGCCGTCGTACGCGGCCGTCACGCCCGACGGCGGAGGAAGGGCCGCACCAGCGCGACCAGGTCGTCACCCGGAGCGGCGCCGAGCTCGTGGCGGAGTCGTTGCGCGTACGCACGGTAGCGTCGCGCGGCCTCGAAGCGGTTCCCCTCGGTCACCAGCGCCTGGACGAGGACCGTCACCGCCGACTCGCGCAGCGGCTCCGCACAGACGGCGGCAAGTCCTGCTCCGGTCGCCAACGTGTAGGCGCCTGCCGCCGACGCGGTCCTGCACACCGCCTCGAGAGCCTGGATACGGTGCAGGTGGAACTGGTCCTGCTCGTCCAGCACCCAGGACTCGTACCACCCGGGCAGCAGGTCGTGCTTGAGCATCTCCACCTCCTCCGCTCCCACCTCGACGTCGGCCAGGGCCTGGTCGGCCACGCGGCGCGCCTCGCCCAGGTCGACGCTCGCCGCCAGCTCCAGGTCGGGGCCGTCGGCACGGACCCAGCGGCGGGGGAGCTGCCAGAGGGCACGCCGCACGTTCGCGCGCGCCCTTGCCTCCGTCAGCTCTGGCCAGAGGTCGGTGCCGGTGAGGAGCCGATTCACCCGGGGTCCCTTCACCGCGGCGTAGGCGAGCAGCCGCCGTCCGGCTCCCGAGAGGCGTTCGGGGGGACGTGTCCCGAGCCCTCCGAGGACGCCGACGCGGCGCGATCCGTTCGAGCTGGTCACCGTTTGCTCCTGGTCCCTGGCACGTCCTGAGTAGGCGTCCGGGGGCCACGTGCCGCGGAGTCGAGCGAGGGCCGGGCGACGGCGGCGTGGGTTCGACCTCACGAGCATAGGGGCCCCCGGGCTCGCGCTCGCGGGCATTGTCGCCTGCGCCCGACGACGAGGACGCGCCGCGTACGAAACAGGGACGCAGCACGGACGCGAACCGACCAGGGCGGGGTACGGGGCCTCGTCGCGGCGGGGACGACAGCGAGACCCCGCCGGCTACGGCGGCCCTGCAGGCTGCTGGTTGTCGCGCATCGACAAGCTCCGGGAGGGTCTCATGACCGTGATCGACCAAGCTGCAGGGGAACGCCTCGAGGGAGAGGTCGAGACCCCCTTCGCCGAGGACGCCACCACGCTGGAGACGCTGCCCTCGACCCTCGGCTTCCTCCCGTGGACCGAGGTGACAACGCCGTTCGCCGAGCTGCTCACCGGCGAGGCCGAGGGAGACGGGGAGACGGCAGAGGTCATCGCCGAAGCCTTCGAGAGCATCCACGACGAGCAGTTCGACGAGGCTCTTGCCGAGCTCATCGCGGAGACCGCGGAAGCGGCCGAGACGGGGCTGGTCGCCGAGCAGCCGCAGCAGCTCGCTCTGCAGCGGCAGCAGATCGCCGATGCCCACCTGGCACCGATCGGCTCCGAGGCCGAGCGGTGCGTCCAACGGTTCGCCGACCACCTGCAGAACCTGGACGTCGAGGCGATGGCACCCGACCAGCTCGACGAGCTCCTCGGCCGCTTCGAGGTCGGGGAGCTGGACGTCACTCCAGCGGGCGAGGAGTTCATCGGAGGCCTGATCAAGAAGGCCAAGAGCGTCGTGAAGACGGTGGTCAGCACTGCGGGCAAGATCGGGAAGGCGGCGCTCTCGGTGCTCGGCCCCATCCTCAACAAGCTGAAGGCGCTCGTGCGCCCGCTGCTCCAGCGCGTCCTCGCGATCGCCATCAACAAGCTTCCGGCAGCGCTGCACGAACCCGCTCGCGCTCTCGCGCGGCGCTTCGGGCTGGCCCAGAAGGAGACCGAGGACCTCGTCGAGACCGAGGGTGACGCCGAGGAGGAGTTCCTCGTCTCGTCGTTCGCCCCGACGCCGGTGACCGCGGGAGATCCCGAGAGTCTTGCCGAGTCCTTCGACGCGGCTCTGGCGGAGTCCGTCCTCGGTGGTGAGTCGCTGGAGCAAGGGGAGAGCTTCGGCCACGACCAGGAACGCGGCGCCGCTCCGGCGGCGTCCGACGAGCTCGAGTCGCTGGCAGCGGCTCGCAGCGCGTTCATCGACCGCGTCGCCTCGGCGCGGGAGGGTGAGGACCTCACCCCGGCGATCGACCAGTTCCTCCCCGCGATCCTGCCCGCGCTCAGGCTCGGCGTCCGGCTCGTCGGTCGCCCGAAGGTGGTGGGCTTCCTGTCGGGTTTCCTCGCCAAGCTCATCGGACAGTGGGTCGGGCCGAAGCTCTCCGGCCCCCTGTCGTCGGCGATCGTCGATGTGGGCATGCGTGTGATCGGGCTCGAGCAAGGCCGTCCGGGCGATCTCGAGCAGGAGGCTGCCCCCGCGGCGCTCGCTGCGACGGTCGAGGACACGGTGCGGCGGCTCTCGGAGCAGCCGGCGGCGTTCTTCGAGGACGAGGACCTCCTCCAGGTGGCTCTGTCCGAGGCCTTCGAGGAGGCGGTGGCAGCGAACTTCCCCACCCAGCTCGTACGGCCCGACCTGCAGATCGCGCCGTCGCTCGGCGGGTCGTTCGTCGTCCGGCACGCTCGCACGGCCTACGCCTACAAGAAGTTCTCCCGGGTGCCCGAGATCGAGGTGACCGCTGCGGTCGCCTCGACCGTGACGACATTCGGCGGCGTCACGCTGGCTGCCGCGCTGCGAGCAGCGGGGATCGCCCTGCCGGGACGGTTCCGCGTGCACGTGTACGAGTCAGGTCCGGGGACGACGTTGGTGCGCCTCGCGCGACTCGAGAGGATCGCGGGGTCGGCGTCCGCCCGAGGTGCGCACAGCCAGCTGCATCCGCTGACGATCGCCAACGCGGGGGTGCTGCTGCGCGAGCCGCG
Source organism: Mumia sp. (assembly GCF_028803055.1). Lineage (NCBI taxonomy): Bacteria > Bacillati > Actinomycetota > Actinomycetes > Propionibacteriales > Nocardioidaceae > Mumia > Mumia sp. Next base: position 11,277 of record NZ_JARBCJ010000051.1, on the reverse strand, counting down.
GCTCGGTGTCGATGCCCCCGTCCGCTTCCTGGCGTCGCGCCACCGCATCTCCGTGGGCCAGCGCTTCTTCCGTCTCGAGCCTGTGGGCCAGAGCGGCGCTCCCGACGCGACGCCGGGTTCGGCCGCCGAGGCCGTCCGTCCGAGCGACGGCAGGGTCAGGAGCGACGAGTCACGTGGCGACGTCCGCCTGTCGCTGTTCTTCTCCGAGGCCGACGCGCAACGCCTCGCCGCTGCCGTCGCCTCGGGCCGCGGGGGCACGACCCTGCTCCGCGCGCTGCTCCGCTCTGCCTTCGCGACGGCGCGGGGTCCGCGTCGGCGTCGACCCACGGCACCGCGGGGACGGGGCCGAGGGCGTGGGCGAGGGCCGTCGCGTGCGCAGCGGCGGTTGCGTGCGGGCCTGGCCAAGGCGTTGGCCGAGTTCGTCCGGACGCGGGGCAACGAGTTCGTGCGGGCCGCCCAGGACCCGGCTCGCGGAGTCACCGTTCAGGTGCATCTGCGAGGCGTCGCCGGCCCGGCCGACGACGCGGACGCCGGTGAGACGCCCGGGACGGCGCCACAGGCTGCGACCGCCGGCAGCAACGGGACGACGGCGGTGCCCGCGGCGCCCGCCACGGTCACGGTCGTCCCCGGGAGGGTCGAACCGTGAACGAGCACCGCCTGATCGCCGACGAGCTCGAGCGTCAGCTCGGTCACTGGACCGGTGCCGCGCAGTGCTTCGTCGACGCCGAGGAGTTCGCGTCACGGCACGCGTGGGAGTCGCTCGAGCGCTCGATCGGCCTGCCGGTGCGGACCCAGCTGGCGCAGACGGTCGACCAGCTGCTGGAGAACGGCCGGACGACCACGGCGGCGGTCCGGGCCAGTCGCCTGGATCCCGGGCGGCTCGCGGAGGCGCACGCAGCGGTGCAGCAGTTCCGCCGTCGCTACGTCCAGGTGGAGACGACGCTGGACTTCTTCGGACAGGCGGTCAACACCCGCACGAGCACACATCTCCGTACGACGCTGCAGTTCCTCGACTCGGTCGCCTACCAGAGCATCGAGCAGGTCCTGCGGCCGCTCGGCCTCCCTGTTCCCCCAGTGCTCACGTACCTGGGGGAGGGCTTGGGCGCCAGCATCCTCCGGGTGGGGATCCGGCTCTGGGCCCCTGGCGCCGTCAACCCCGTCGCCGCCGTCAAGATCGTGCGGCACAACCTTTATCGTCCCACCTCGCTCTTCCACGAGACGGGGCACCAGGTCGCCCACCTCGCGGGATGGAACGCCGCCCTCGCGGACGCGCTCGGCAAGACCCTCGCCGACGATCCCGCCCTGAAGGCGATGTGGCAGCCGTGGAGCAGCGAGATCGCTGCGGACGTGTACGCGTTCGTCCTGACCGGGTTCGCCTCCGTCGCCGCCCTGCACGACGTGGTCGGCGACGAGCGGACGCTCTTCCGGTGGCCGTTGGGGGATCCGCACCCGATCGGGTGGTTGCGAACCCTGCTGGGCTGCGCGATGTGTCGGCGTGCGTACGGCCCTGGGCCGTGGGACCGGCTCGAGCGGGCGGTCATGACGACCTATCCGGCGAGCCGTGCCGACGCGAGCAGCGTGCCGCTCATCCTGCGTTCGCAGCGTCGCCTGGACGCGATCGCCGCGACCTGCCTCGACACCCCGGTGCCCGGGTTCCGGGACCGGCCGGTCAGTGCGCTGGTCGACCCCCAGCGGGTGTCGCCGTCGGCGCTCGCGGAGCTGGAGCGGAGCGCAGGACCCGCGCTGTGGACCTCGCCGCACTGGCGCGGGACGGAGGGCATCCGGCTGATCGCCCTCGCCGGGCTGCGGGAGGCCGAGAACCCTGAGAGGGCCGGCGAGTGGATCTCGCGGGCGAGGACCTGGATGACCGGACAACGGAGCGTCGCCGCGTGAGCGGCGCCTAGCGGAGGTGGCAGACGTGGCGAAGAAGACGAGCGCGAACCCGACGACCAGGTCGCTGGCGTCGTCGATGGAGACGATCGAGGAGCGCACGGAGGAGCTGCTCGAGGCTGTCGAGGCGATGCAGCACAGCTCGTCGCGGGAGTTCGCCAAGGTGTGGACGACGCTCGGCGGGATCGCCGGGCTCGACGGCCTCGCGGTCGGCCTTGCCGAGATCGCGGAGGTGATGGGACCGCTGCGCAGCATCGTCCCGCCGTCCACCGCCCTCGAGCTCGATCCCGGGGTCGGTGAGGCACTCGCCGTCATCCGGGACTCGCTCGGCGGGGACCGGGACTCCAACTTCCAGCAGCTGGCCACGGACTACGAGCTCCCCGTCTCGTTCATCGGTCAGGCCCGGCCGGTGGTCACCGGCCCGTACTACGAGGAGCAGGTGGCATGATCACGCAGCTCGTCCAGCAGCTCGGCGGCGGTCCCGCCGCGGAGGCCCAGGTCATCACCGCGGACCCGCTCGACCTCGTCTGGCGCATGGAGCAGGTCCTCGACGCGGCCAACCCGTGGGCACCGAACCCGCCCCCGGCCGGCCCCGCGCGCGTCGCGCTCTTCAACCAGGGGGCGTTCGGCGGCGTCGCGATGCCGTCGCAGCCGGCGTGGGACCACCTGATCTATGCCTACGCGATCGAGAACACCCGTGCCGCCCACATCCTGGCGCGTGTCGTGCGTGCGTTCCGTGGTGGCGAAGGGCTCGGCATCCCCTCGGTGTCGACGCAGCGCTGGCTGGACGCGACCGAGACCTTGTTGTTCGGCGCCCACAACCCCGTGGCCGCGTGGCTGTCGACGAGCGCCGTGCGTCCCGACGCCGAAGCCGTACGCCGCAACGCGTACTACCGGATGTTCGGCATGGACCTCGCCCACGGTACCGACGCCAACGCGCCGTACCCGTACGAGAAGGCCGAGGCCTCGAACCGGACGTTCGTCGCGCTGCTCGAGGAGCTGCTGTACGAGCTGTGGCGCGCGATCGAGAACGTGCGGAACCTGGTCGCTGGCAACACCACCGACGACGACCGGATCTATCGGCTCGCCGAGCAGATCGGGTTCATGCTGCGCTCCCGCCGCCAGAACGCGCTGCTGAGCCGCGAGGAGCTCGCGGCGACGACCGCGATGGGATGGGTGGAGCTGACGCTCGGCTCCAACACTCCGGTCGTGGTGGACCTGCGGGCTCAGGCGACGAGCGCGGCCGACCGGCTCCGGGTGATCGGCGAGCGGGTCGGGCTGACACCGCACTCGCGGGCGAACTCGTTCTTCGCGATGGCCCAGGAGCTGTCCCTGGTGCTGCGTGCGCTCGAGGCCGGCTGGGTGACCGACAGCGGCACCGCATGGTTGCTGTATCAGAGCACGGTGCCGCCGGCCCTGCCACCGTTGCCGCCCGGCGCGGTCCCGCTGGGCACCGAGGTGCGTCGCGTGATCACCGAGTGGGCGGCTGCGAGCGGGCGCAACCTCAAGGAACGCCCGACACCGATCCAGGTCGTCGCCGCGCCGCGGCCGCTGACCAAGCGATGACGGGGTGAACCATGCTCGAGGACGAGGTGCCGTGGCAGACCGAGACCGATGCGGGCACGCAGGAGTGGTTCGACGAGAGCCCGTTCCGGACCGAGGGTGGAGCAGAGGCCGTGTCGTCGACCCAGACCGAGTGGGGCGAGACGGAGTGGGGCGAGACCGAGTGGGGAGAAGACCCCACCACGGAGGCCGAGACCTGGGGCGCGCACCGGGGCGCGCCGGGTGACGGGCCGCCGGCAGCCCCGGTCGGGCCGCGGCCGCTCATCCACCGCAGCACCTCGGCCTCGAAGGCGCGCAACCCCGCGGTCGGCTACGCGCAGCACCTCCTCAACCGGTTCCTGGCGGCGTGGCGCTCCGGCACCCCGGGGTGCACCGACACCAGCCAGGCGACGCGTCAGTACATCGCGTCGCTGCAGCCGCAGCTCACGGCGATCGGCCAGGATCCGCTCGTCGTCGACTGCCGGTTCGGGCAGGGGACGGAGCTCGCGACGAAGATGTTCCAGGCGTGTCGCGGCCTGGTCCGTGACGGGGTGATCGGACCGAAGACGTGGCCGGAGCTCGAGAAGCTCGCGCCGGGCCCGGCGCCAGTACCCGGCCCCGCACCTGTGCCCACCCCGACACCTGTGCCCACCCCGACACCCATGCCCACGCCGGGCGTACGAGTCCGTGAAGACGTCTGGACTCTCAGCGCGGCCGACCGGTGGCACCCCACCATCCTCTGGTACGCCCGCGCGATCACCGCGCTCCAGGCCAGGGACGGTACGACGTTCGCCGACCCGCGCTGCTGGCGTCACCTCGCCGAGACGCACGGCACCGACATCGACCGGTCGTCCTGGCCGTCCGGTGCGCGCTGGAACGCCTGTGAGCACGAGAGCTGGCACTTCCTGCCGTGGCACCGCGTCTACCTCCACCACTTCGAGCGGATCGTGCGAGACGAGATCACCCGCCTCGGTGGTCCGCAGGGCTGGGCGCTGCCGTTCTGGAACTACAGCGACCAGTCCCGTTCGGACGTCCGCAGGATCCCCCCGGCATTTCGTGACGCCCGGACGCCCGACAACCAGCCCAACCCGCTGCTCGTGTCCCAGCGTGCACCCGGGATCAACGGAGGGGCAGCGATGGCTGCGGACGCCGTCGAGCTCACCAGCGCCATGGAGACCAACCAGTTCACCGGGCCGTTCTCGCCAGGGTTCGGCGGGCGGTCGGCACCCGTGGGCACCCACGCCGGTGGTCCCGGTTCCGGTGCGCTGGAGGACTCACCCCACGGCGGTGTCCACATGGCCGTCGGTGGTTCGGCGCCCCGAGGACTCATGGCACGTTTCGAGACCGCGGGCCGCGATCCGCTCTTCTGGCTCCACCACGCCAACATCGACCGGCTCTGGGAGGCGTGGCTGCGCCGAGGCAACAACCGCAACCCGACCCGGAACGACTGGCGAGACGCCCGATGGGTGTTCGGGTCCGGCACCACCACCACGACGTTGACCACGGCACAGGTGATCGACCCCCGCCGGCCGCCGTTGGGATACCGGTACGCGGACATGCCCGCTGCCGCCGCCCGCGAAGCGCTCGCCGAACGGTTCGACGAGGTGCCGCAGCCCGTTGCCGAGCAGGAGGAACGGCCGCCGGAGATGGTCGGTGCGTCCAGCGGGCCCGTACAGGTGGGTTCACGACCCTCCTCGGCGCGCGTGGACGTGAACGCCCCGAGGGGTCCGGTCGCGCGGCTGATCGAGGAGTCGGGGGGAGTCCCCCCAGGCTCGCGTGTCTTCCTCCGCCTGGAGAACGTCACCGCGACCCGGCTCGGTGCGGGATCGGTCGTCGTTCACGTGAACGTACCCCCGGGGGCATCGCCGCGAGACTTCCCCGACCGCAAGGCGGGTCTGCTCTCGATGTTCGGGGTGATCGAGTCCTCCACGAAGTCCGACACCCACAGCGGCAGCGGGAAGAACGCCACGTTCGAGATCACCCGGATCGTGAAGGCGCTGGCGGCGGCGGGGCAGTGGGACCCCAAGAAGCTTGACGTCTCGTTCACGCCGATCCCCGACGCCACTGGCAACGTCCCGTCGGGTGACGTCGCGGTCGGCCGGGTCAGCCTCTTCTACGCATGAGCATGGTCCACGCATGAGCGGCGCGACGTTCGTCGTACGGACGCACTGGTACCACCCCGAGTGGTGCGCCGTGGTGCTCGCGGCATCGGCCTGGGTTGTACTTGCGTGGCTCGCGCTCGCCGATCCCGGACGCTTCTTCGGCTCGCCCGAGGTCCACCCGCCGCTGCACGCGATCGGGCATGCGGCGGTGATGGTGGTGGCGATGATGGTGCCGTTCGTCCTTCCGCAGGTCGCCTTCGTCGCCCAGTCCAGCCTCTGGTCGCGGCGCTACCGGGCTGCGGCGGGCTACCTGACCGGCTATCTCGCCGTTTGGACGGCGGTCGCGACCGCGTCTGTCGTCCTCGGCGGCCTGCTCGTCACGTTCGTGGGATGGCGCCCCGCGATCGTGGTGGGCTTCGCGGTCGCCGCCGCGGCGTACGCAGCCCCGTCGCGGCGACGCCTCCTCCGCCAGTGCGCGATGACGATGCCGTTGGCGGTGAGCGGATGGAGGGCGGACCGCGACTGTGTCCGCTACGGCGTCGCGACGGGGCGGCGGTGCGTCGCGACCTGCTGCGTCCTCATGACGGCGGTGATGATCGGCCACGGCCTTGTCGCCATGGCCGTGGCCACTGTGCTGGGGGTGCTCGAGCGGAGGCGCGGCAGCAACGTCCCTCGAGGCGACGGCACGCTCGTCGTCGTCGCCCTGGGCCTTCTGACCCTCGCCCTCTCGTACGGCGTGGGTGGCGGCGACCCGTCGTCGCCGACGGTCCCCCTCGAGCCGCACACGCACTGACTGACGCCGACGCGGAGCTAGCGGAGGCTCTCCGGTGAGAGCTCGGCAGCGAGGACCGACGCCTGGTAGGCGGTCAGCACGACCTCGGGCGAGTCCGGGTGCTCGGGGAAGACGAGGACGAACACCGGCTCGCCGGTCTTCGGGTCGACCCCGCGAAGGCTGAGGAAGACGTCGTCGCCGAACGAGCGGCACGGTGCTCCGACCTCGTGGGGCATCGCGCAGAACCGGACACAGGTCGGATACGGCCACTCGGGACCCGGCGCACTCGGCGGACGGTGCGCGGCCCGCTTGCCGTAGATGACCCCGCTGGCGGCCGTTGTTGCGGGGTCGTCGCTCATACGGACAAGGATGGCGTGCGGCGGCGGCACCGGTCCAGCGAAGTTCACCCGTGAGACGGGGGTCATGCTCTGAGGGATCGGATGCAGAGATCTGAGGGGTGCTCCCCGATGCTCACCGGCGTTCGCGCGTTCGACGGTGGAATCCACATCGCAGGAGGATCCCGTGAACACAGCTCGCCACCCACACCGCAGCATCTTTGCTGTTGCCGCGACCCTCGCCCTGGTGCTCGCCGGTACGCAACCCACGCACGCGAAGCCAGTCCCGGAGGACGGCCCGTACGCCGACGATGCTCCCGCCGCGACGGTCTCACCCTCGCTGGACGACAGCAAATGCGAGATCGAACGTGTCGGAGATCGGCTCGTGCGGTGCGACCACCTGGCCGGAGCCGCTCCGGCACCTCAGACGGTGCCAGAGCAGGGTGCCAGTCGCTGACGGTCAGGGGCCCACCCGGTGCTGGGCCAGCACCGCGAGCTCGACGCGGTTCTTCGCCCCGCTCTTGCGCAAGATGTTCGACACGTGGGAGCTCACCGTCTTCTCGCTGATGACGAGCGCATCAGCGATCTCCGCGTACGTCCGCCCGGCGACCAGGTGCGCCACGATCTCGTTCTCGCGTGGGGTGAGGCCGGGAAGGGCGCCGTCGGCCCACGTCCCGGCGGGCTCGCCCACCACCTCCGCCAACGAGATGTGAGCGCTTGCCGCGAGCCGTTCGAGGGCGTCGATCACGGGGACGGCCCCGAGCCGGCTCGCGAGCACGTGGGCGTCGCGCAGGATCCCGTTGGTCTCACGTCCGTGATCGCCGGAGCGCAGCAGCGCTTCGGCCCAGCGCCATCCCGCGTACGCCTCGTCCCAGCGCAGGTGCGCGCGGCGGGCGCGGACCGTGGTGACACGCCAGAGCAGGGGCGCGTCCGGGCTCGACATCGCGCGTGCGAGCTCGGCACGGTAGAGCACCTGGATCGCTTCGATCTGGGCTGCCACCCACGGCTGCATCTCACCGATGTCCAGGACGATGTGGCGGTGAGTCGCAGCGAGCTCGGTGAGCATGCGCAGCAGGTCGTCGGTGCCCTCCCCGGCGGCTCGACGTCGCTCGATCTGGTCGGCGAGAGCCCGCACCGCCAGCGGGAGCAGGTACTCGATCATGGACGGCGGAAGCGTGTCGAACCCCAGACCCGCGACCGCGTGGGAGTAGGCAGCCTCAGGATCGGCAGCGGCGAGCGCTACCAGCGCCCGGACCGCGTCGAACTCGAGCTCGTAGAAGCTCTGCGTGTCGACAACGAGCTCCTCGGCTCGCGCCAGGTGCGACGCTGCCTCCTCGTGGCGCCCTTGCCCCGCCGCGAGATGGGCGAGCGACAGACGCCCGCCGGCGTCCCACATCGGCTGCAGGCGCGTCGCCATGCAGGAGCGGAGAATCGCCACGCACTCCTCCCACTCGCCGATCCAGAGGCGAGCATCGGCTTCGAGGATGTCGAAGAGCACGATCTCGTGCCGCGGTGCGCCGGAAGCGGCGAGGTGCTCGCGGTCGCGCGCGATCTGCTCGGCGAACCAGGGTGACCAGGCCGAGTCGCCGGCGCAGGTGCGGTACTCCGCACTCCTCGCCGCCGATGGCCAGTCGCCTTCGCGCATGCTTGCGGCAACTGCCTCACCTGCGCAGGCGATCGATGCCGTGGCGTCGTCACCGACGAAGGCCGTCACGGACTTGGCCGTGAGCGCCATGCCGACGGCGGCGCCGATCTCCTGGGCGATCATGACGGCTTCCTCACTGAGCGCGGCGCACTTGGCGGGCTCCCAGTCACCATGCATCGCGCTCCACGCAAGCGTTCGCACCAGCGTGGCCGACGGAGGCTGTGAGCGGGCGAGCGTCTCGGCGGCCTCCAGTGCGTCGTCGTCGACGTACGTCCGGCCCGTCAGGTGGCGGACGCTGGCGCGCCGCACGATCAGGTCGGCCACGGCGAGCGGGTCGGTCGCTGGGTCCACGCACGTCATCAGCTCGTCGACCAGGGCGAGCTCGGCGTCGAGGTCTCCGGACATCTCGGCGGCGGCCCGGGCGCGGTGAAGGAGGCCGAGCCGCGTGTCGTCGCGTCCGTCCGACGAGTCGTGTGTGAGCTCTCGCTCGAGCAGACGATGTGCCTCCGACCAGGCGCCCGCCGACTCGGCGGCCTCTGCCGCACGCAGCGCCCAGGTCCGGGCGTGATCGGTGTCCTGGGCCTGGAAGTAGTGGTCGGCCACCAGAGCGACGCGTGCGGCTTCGGCCGTCTCCTCGTGCAACGGCGGTTGTCGCTCCCACCACTGCGCGAAGGCGCGGTGCCGGGCACGTCGCTCCCGCCCGGGCATCTCTGCCTCCATGGTCTCGGCGAGGAGCGGGTGGTGGATCCAGAACCGCCCAGCTGGAAGTGCGTCGACGACCCCAGCGGCGACGGCCTCGGGCACGATCTCGTCCCACCGGAGATCCGGGGCGACGTCATCAAGCTCGTCGTAGGTCGCCGGATGGCCACCGACGGCGAGGGTCTGGGTCCCGCGTCTCGCCGACGCCGAGAGCGTGGAGGAGGTTCGCAGGAGCGCGTCGTGCAACGATCCCGGCATCGCGGTGGGCAGGTGACGAGCGTCGCTGCGTAGACCGGTCGCTAGGAGGCGGGTGAAGTAGGGGTTCCCACCGGCCCGGGCGTACACCTCGCCGACGAGAGAGCCGTGGGGCGTCTCCCCGAGGAGGCTGGTGAGCTGGTCGAGGGTGGACGCCCGGTCGAGCGGTGCGAGCTCGATCTCCTCGACACGCGGCAGTCGACGCACGTCGGCGAGCCAGCGCGTGAGCGGGTGTTCATCGGTCACCGCCCCGGAACGGACCGTGGCCATGATCGACAACCGACGGCGCTCCGGCCCGGCGACGACGTACTGCAGCACGTCCAGCGACGTCTGGTCTGCCCAGTGGAGGTCGTCGACCACAAGTGCGACGGGGCGTGTCTCCGCGAGCCTGTCGAGCCAGGCATCGATACCCACCAGAGCGTCGGCGGCGTCATGGCCGTTGGGCAGATCGAGGGGCGGGACGTCGTCGGGCAGCTCGCGCACCAGAGACCGGATGGCGAGCAGCGGCACCGTCAGGCTCGACAACGGCAGACCCGCTCCGTACAGGGCGACACCCTCGGTGCGGGCTTCGGTGACAGCACGGACGAGCGATGTCTTGCCCACTCCCGCCTCACCGTGCACGAGCACGGTGCACGCGCGTCCCGCCTCGGTCTCGTCGAGGAGGGCGCTAAGCAGCCTGCGCTCGCGGTCACGAACGACGAGCGCGATCGTGGGGGACGGTACCGACCGGTCCACCCCCGCATGATCGCAAAGGCGGTTCAGCCGGGCCGAGTTCTTGCATCGCACTAGCATCGAGCGGTGCCGCCCATGCCTGCCGCCGAGATCGACGTGACGATACCGCTCGTCCGAGGGCTCCTCGAGGCTCAGCATCCCGATCTCGCCGACCTCCCGATCCGACTCGTCGCGAACGGGTGGGACAACGTGGTGCTGCGGCTCGGTGATGAGCTCGCGCTCCGGGTGCCTCGGCGGGCACTCGCCGCGGACCTCGTCCGCCACGAGCAGGACTGGCTGCCGATCCTCGCGCCGCACCTCCCGGTCCCCGTCCCCGAGCCCGTACGCACCGGGCTGCCGAGCGACGGCACGCGCGGGCCGGAATACCCGTGGGCGTGGAGCATCGTCGCCTGGTTCGACGGACGCATGCTGGGGGAGACTCCGGTGGTCGACCGCCGCACGGTGGCGCGGCCGCTCGCCGACGTCGTGACCGCACTGCACCGACCGGCTCCGGAGGACGCGCCGCGCAACCCGTACCGAGGCGTTCCGCTCGCCGCCCGCGACGAGGGGATGCGGGAGCGCGTCGCAACCGGACACGTGCCGTACGCGGGGGAGCTGCTGAGCCTCTGGGAAACGGCGGTGGCGGCGCCTGTTTGGGAGGGGCCGCCGCTGTGGCTCCACGGCGACCTCCATCCCGCGAACGTGCTCGTCACCGACGGGGGAGACGACCTCGCTCTGTCGGCGGTGATCGACTTCGGCGACATGACGTCCGGTGATCCGGCGACCGACCTCGCGACGGCGTGGCTGACCTTCGACGCACCGGGGCGCGCCGAGTTCCGTGAGCAGGTGTCCCGGGCCGGCTACGCCGACGCCATGACGTGGGAACGCGCACGTGGGTGGGCGGTGCTCTTCGCGGCGGTCCTCATCGCCGCGTCCGACGACGCGCCCGTCCTACGTGCGGTCGGCCAGCACGGGCTGACCCAGCTGCTGGACGAGCGATGAGGCCGCACGTCCGGTCGTCACCGGAGGGTGCGACAATGGAGGCACGGTTCACGGGAACTCGCCTTCCTGTGCCGAGGCCCCGAGCAGAGCTTCCACCTCTTCTCGGGGCCGACTTATGCCGGGGTGTTGGACCTGTCGGCGCCGTGATCGTGACGTCGGCCGGGGGGAGACGTCCTCGTTCGTACGGGGGTCAGGGCGGTCCGAACCCGTTGAAGGTGTGTCCCAGCCATCTGGCGTCGCTGGGGCGGGGCACTGGACCGTGTGGCCGGTGGTCGGGGTCGTCGGCCGTCCCCACCGCCCACGGAAGCGCGTAGAGAGCCGCGG
>NZ_JARBCJ010000050.1:0-18609 GCF_028803055.1 Mumia sp. | reverse complement strand
CGCCTCGTCCCGTGTCACCGGGACGCCGAGCGCTCTCACGCCGATCAGGAGGACACCGTCGAACAGGCCGAGCGTGGCCGCCTGATCGGTCATGTTGATCGGCAGGCCCCAGCGAGGGACGTCCCAGGTGGGCTCGAACGTGTGGTTGACCAGGGCGTGCATCGCGCGGACGTGCACGGTGAGGCGCCAGCCCTCCCCGTAGGGAAGGAGTGCGTCGGGCTGCGCCAGGGCGACGGCCCACTTCTGAGTCTCCGCGAGCCGGCGCCGGGTCATCTCGCCGGTCAGTCCGCCCGTGGCGACCAGCAGGTCGGTCGGCCCTCCGAAGCGGTAGCCGCCGATGAGCGAGAGCTGAAGGAGGACGTCGGCGGCGTTGCGGCCGAAACGCCGCTGCAGCCGCCCGGCCCGCGCGATCAGCTCATGATCGACCCATTCCGGCGTCGCCTCGACGCACGAGAAGAAGTCCGTCATCGCCTCAGGAGCATCGGGCACGGCGGAAGGGTCGCGGAGACGGGCGTGGAAGTCGCTCATCGACACCCGTCGTGGATCACCCGCTCGCATCCGCATCGCTTCGGCCAGCCGCTGACCGACCTCGTCGCGCTCGAGGAATCCCGCGCCGATCCGGGTCATCAGCGCCTCGTCGACGGCCGCCACCCGTCCGAACAGTCGCAAGGGTCGCGCGATGCGGGCCCCGCGCTCCTCCGCCTCACGGAAGCGGCTGGGGAACGTGGGGGAGTCGGGACCCGCGGCGGTGCTCTCGAGCGTCGTCATGCTCCCATCGTGACGCGAGTTACAACTCGCATACCAGTCGCGTCAGCGCCTACGATGCGGGCATGGCTGCCTCCGGACCTCCGGCGTACGGATCCGCCGACGCGGTGCTCCAGGCGCGCAAGCAGCCGCGTCAGGCGCGATCTCGCGCCACCGTCGACAGGATCCTCGCCTCCGGTCGGGCGGTGCTCCTGCGCGACGGGTACGACGCCTTCTCGACCAACCGTGTCGCCGACGCGGCGGGCATCAGCCCGGGCTCGCTCTACCAGTACTTCCCGAACAAGCACGCCATCGTCGCCGCCATCGTCGAGCGCTACGCCGACGAGGTCTCGGACCAGGTGGCCGCCGCGCTGGCGGACCGGCTCGGCGAGGTCGGTCCGTCGATGGTGCGTGCGTGCGCCGACGCTCTGCTGACCGCCCTCGAGGAGAACGCCGAGCTGCTGAGGCTGGTGTTCGAGGAGCTGCCGGCGAGGCAGAACGCCGCACGACGCACCACGCTCGAGCGACGCGTGCAGGATCTCGTCGGTGCGTACCTGGCCGCACGTGCGGGCCCGGCTCTCGACCGACGACCGACCGTCGTGGCATGGGTGCTCGTGCTGGCTCTGGAGAACCTCGCCGTCCGGTGGGTGCTCGACCGCCCGCCGATCCCTCGGGAGGCGCTCCTCGACGAGCTGGTGCGGCTCTGTCTCGGCTACCTCGGCGCCCCGCCCGCTCCGGATGCACGATGACGTGCCGTCGGCGAGGCTAGGGGTCCTGCACAGCACGACGCTCAGGAGGCTCCATGTCCATGTCTCGCGCCGTTGCCGCGGCGTCCGCCGTACTCGTCCTGCTCGCGACCGCCGCGTGCAGCGACGACGACGACGATCCTGACGACCAGGCCCAGCCCACGGCGACCGCGACGGACACGACGGAGCCGTCCCCGGGCGCGACCGCGACCGCGACCCTCGAGTCGGAGGACGAGGCCGGAGAGTTCGAGCTCGACACCACTGACGACTCCGTCGACGTCGATGGTCGGGCCTCGGAGTGCCAGAGCCCCGACGACGCGACGCTGAAGGTGACGTTCACCGACGAGGGCACCACGGTGACCGCCGACATCAGCGGCGGTACGGGCACGGTCAAGGTCACCGGCGGCATCGAGTTCGAGGGCGACGTCGCGTCGGTCCAGGTCTCGGACAATGGCACGCTGAACGCGTTCGGACAGGGAAGTCTCTCGCGCCCCGGCGCCGAGAAGACCGCCTTCACCCTCGTCGGCAGGTGCTGAGCGACAGGGTGGGCCTCGGCCCTGCCGTCAGAGGTCGCCGAACGGACCCGCCGCGCCCGACGAAAGGTTGGCGGCAGAGACGACGAGACCGAGGTGGGAGAACGCCTGCGGGAAGTTGCCGAGCATCCGCTCCGCCTTGGGGTCGTACTCCTCCGACAGGAGACCGACGTCGTTGCGCAGGTCGAGCAGCCGCTCGAAGAGCGCCCGAGCCTCCTCGTGCCGACCGACCAGCGCGAGGGCGTCGACGAGCCAGAACGTCGTCATGAGGAACGCCCCCTCGCCCGGCGGCAGCCCGTCGACGGTGTCGGCGGCTCGGGTCGGGTAGCGAAGCAGCACTCCGTCGACGAGCAGGTCCGCCTGGATGGCGTCGATGGTCCCGAGGATCCGCGGGTCGTCGGGAGGGAGGAACCCGACACGCGGCAGCATCAGGAGGGATGCGTCCACGACGTCCGCGCCGTAGAACTGCACGAAGCTGTTCTTGTCGGCGTTCCATCCTTTGTTGCAGATGTCGGCGTGCACGGTGTCGCGGAGCTCGGTCCACCGCTCAAGCGGGACGGCGTCGCCGAGCATGAGGTGCTCGGCGATACGGACCGCCCGGTCGAACGCCACCCACACCATGACCTTGGAGTGGACGAACTGACGGCGTGGCCCTCTGATCTCCCAGATGCCGTCGTCGGGGTCCTCCCACACCCGCTCGAGGTGTTCCATCAGGGCAGGAAGGATCGCGTCCTGCCGGTGCCCCAGCACGGGGAGGTCCTCGGCATGGGTCACGAGGTTGGCCTGGACCGCCGTCCAGGTGGCGTCGAGAACCTCGCCGTAGACGTCGAGCTGGACCTGCGAGCTCGCGGCGTTGCCGACCCGGACCGGACGTGACCCTTCGTAGCCCGGCAGCCAGTCGAGCTCGATCTCGGTGAGCCGGCGCTCTCCTGCGACGCCGTACATGATCTGGAAGTCGCCCGGGCTGCCGGCGACAGCACGGCGCAGCCACCGGTACCACGCCTGTGCCTCCTCGGCGTACCCGCTGAGCACGAGGGCCTGCAGTGCGAAGGAGGCGTCGCGCAACCACGAGTAGCGGTAGTCCCAGTTGCGGACGCCGCCGACGAGCTCGGGCAGCGACGTGGTGGCGGCCGCCGCGATCGCGCCGGACGGTGAGTACGAGAGGGCCTTGAGGGTGAGGAGCGAACGCAGCACCTCGTCGCCCCACTCGCCGTCGTACGTGCAGCGTCCTGCCCAGTCGCGCCACCAGCTCTCGGCCCGAGCACGCGCGGCATGGGCGTCGAGGGGGAGCGGAGGCGAGGTCTGCGCGTCATAGCAGGCGAGAGAGAACCCGACCTGCTGGTCCGCACGGCACGAGAAGGAAGCGACCGTCTTCATGCCCTCGCCCTTGACCGGCACTCCCGCGTGGAACCGCAGACCGTCGCTGCCCGCTACGAGCGTCTGCCCGCCGGGCACGTGGTTGACCCATGGGACGATCGACCCGTAGTCGAAGCGCACGACGAGCTCCATCTTCATCGGCACTGTTCCGTCACGTCCTTCGACGATGCGAAAGATCCGGGACTGCTCGTCGGGTGGGGCCATGAAGTCGACGACCGCAACCGTTCCGCTCGCGGTCTCGAACTCGGTCTCGAGGACGAGGGTGTCGTGGCGATACCAGCGCCGGACGGAGACGATCTCCTCGTCCGGGCAGAGCAACCACCGCCCGTTGCTCTCGTCACCGAGAAGAGCGGCGAAGCACGCCCCGGAGTCGATCCGCGGCACGCACCACCAGTCGATCGACCCGCCACGCTCCACCAGGGCGACCGTCTTCGTGTCGGCAATGATCGCGTAGTCCTCGATCCGTCCGGCCATCGGTCCACTCCGCTCCGTCGCGTGGAGTCGTCAGCCTAGCGACGAACAAGGTTGCGGCACGCCGACCTGACGGACCTAGTCTCGAGCCATGAGCGATCCCGAGCCGGGCTCTGACGTCGACGTGGCCGTCGTCGTCCGCGACCCGGCCTGGCTCACCGACGTCTCGATCTCGGAGCGCTGCGTCGACCGCCTGCGCCACGGTCGGGTCCTGCTCGCGGGCGATGCGGCGCACATCCAGAGCCCGGCGGGGGCCAGGGCATGAACACCGGGATCCAGGACGCGGTGAACCTCGGCTGGAAGCTGGCGCTCGTGTGCCGGGGGGAGGCAGGCGAGGCGCTCTTGGACTCCTACGCCGACGAGCGCCTCCCGGTCGCCCGCGGTGTGCTGCGAACGACAGGCCGCGCCTTCCGTCTTGCCACCTCCTCGAGGGCTCCGCTGCGCGCCTTGCGGCCACGTGTCGCGACGGCGGTGCTGCCACTGCTGACCAGGGTCCCGGCGATCCGTCGAGCGGCGTTCCGGGCGCTTGCCGAGCTCGACGTGGGTTATCGCAACGGTCCGCTGCCGGACGGCCCTGTGGTCGTGGACGGTCGGCCCCTCCGCCTCCAGCAGAGCCTGTCGCCGACGGCGTTCACGCTCCTCCTGTGCGGGCCTGGGGACCATTGGTCCACGCCTGCGGTGCGGGCACTGGAGAGTCGCTGGCCAGGGATGGTCCGCGCTCGTCAGCTGAATGTCTCGGAGGGCCTGCGCCAAGGCATGGGTCTCGATCCGAGGCGGAGCACGCAGCTGCTCGTCCGCCCCGACGGCTACCTCGGTCACCGGGTCGACGCGGCGGACCTGAGCGCGGTCGACGACTACCTCCGGACGGTGCTCGGCGGGAGTTCACGCGACGGAAACATCGGCGTACGAGCATGAGCCGGTGACGACGCAGATCCATCGTGCGGACTTCGCCGACCCCGGCCTCTCCGCCTTCCTCCAGGCGCACCTCGACGACCTTGCACCGACCGCCCCTGCGTGCAGCCGGCACGCCCTCGACCTCGACGGTCTGAGGCGGCCGTCGGTGCGGATGTGGGTGGCGTGCGACGGAGACCAGATCGTCGGGACGGCAGCGCTCGCGGAGCTCGAGCCCGAGCACGAGGAGCTCAAGAGCATGCGGACCGACCCCCGCCACCGCGGCCGGGGAGTGGCCCGCGGTCTCCTCACGCACCTCCTCGCCGACGCGCGTGACCGGGGGGTCCGACGGATCTCGCTGGAGACGGGGAGCATGGAGTTCTTCGCGCCTGCCCGCGCGCTGTACGCCTCGTCCGGCTTCGTCGTGTGCGACCCCTTCGGCTCCTACCGCGAGGACCCGAACAGCACGTTCATGACGCGCGTGATCGCCGCGACGGCGGCCGTCTGACCCGGTTGCGATCCCGGCAGGCAGACCCTGCCGGGTCGGCTCGTGCCATGGTGGCGGAGTGAACGTCGACGAGGTGGCGCAGGCACTGTACGTGACGCTGCCCGCCGACTTCGTGGGCGCTCGCACGGCGTACGCGAAGGAGGCCCGGGCCGACGGCGACGCCTCGTCGGCTCGCCGCATCGGGCGGCTGCGCAAACCGACGAAGTCGGCGTGGGCGACCAACCTGCTCGTCCGTGCCGATCCCGGACGGCTCGACGCGCTGCAGGCCCTGGGCGCGGAGCTCAGGTCCGCGCAGGACCGTCTGGCCGGCGCGGAGCTGCGGGCCCTCGCCTCGCGCCGGCGTGATCTGGTGGCCGGCCTGGTGGCCGAGGCACGCCGTCTCGCGGACGAGGCGGGCGACCCACTCGGAGGTCCGGGGGCGGACGAGGTCGCACAGACCTTGAACGCCGCGCTCACCGACGCCGCCGCCGCGGCGGCGCTGGACACCGGCCTGCTGGTCGACGCGCTCGTGGCGACCGGGCTCGAGCCGGTGGAGCTCGACGGCAAGGTGGCGTTGCCGGAATCGGTCGGAGAGGTCGCCGAGCGCCCACGTCGCGCGCCGTCGCCGACGCAGCCCGCGCCGATCAGGAAGGCCAGGCCGAGGAAGGCGCCGCCGGAGAAGAAGAAGCCGGCCCGGCGCGAGGAACCGGAGGAGAGGGTCGAGGACACGGCGGCGGAGAAGGCTGCAGCCAAGGCCGAGGAGAAGGCAGCCGCGAGGGCGGCGGAGGAGCGACGTCGAGCCGAGCGCAGGAGGTCGGACGCCGAGGACCGCCTGGTGGCTGCTCGCCGGGCGATCGAGCAGGCCGAGCAACAGACGACATCGGCCCGCGGAGCGCTCGACGACCTCGAGCAGCGGCGTACGGCGCTGCAGGACGAGCTCGCTCGGCTGGAGCACGACATCGCCGCCGCCCAGCGCGACGTGAGAGAGGCGCGTCAGGCCCGGACCTCGGCCGAACGCGCCGAGGCGACGGCGCAGCGGGCGATCGACCGCCTCCCGTAGGTCACTCCTCGTCCGCCACCTGCTGCTCCAGGAGCTCCCGGGCGTGACGACCGGACTCGCCCTCCGCGTGGAGACCGCGCCGGAAGCTGTCCAGCTTCTCGCGACCACCAGGGAACGGAGGCAGCAGCGGCTGGTCGCGGTCGACCATCGCCTCGATGACGACGGGCCGGTCTGCGGCAAGAGCGCGCTCCCACGCGGCGTCGATCTCGTCGGGCGAGGTGAGGTGGATGCCCTCCAGCCCGAGGAGTTCCGCGTAGGCGGCGTACGGGAAGTCGGGGAGCGACTGGCTGGCCTCGTACCGAGGCTCGCCCTCGGTCTCGCGCTGCTCCCACGTGACCTCGGCCAGATCCCCGTTGTGCAGGACCAGCACGACGAACCGCGGATCATCCCACTCCGGCCAGGACCGAGCCACGGTGACGAGCTCGTTGATCCCGTTCATCTGCATCGCGCCGTCACCGACGAGAGCGACGACCGGTCGTCCTGGCTGGTCCAGCTTGGCGGCGAGGCCGTACGGGAGACCCGATCCCATGCTCGCGAGGGTGGAGGAGAGATGGGCCGGGACGCCGTGGGGCAACATCAGGTGGCGGGCGTACCAGTACGTCACCGACCCGACGTCGACGCTGACGAGGGCGTCGCCGGGAAGGTGCGCACTGAGGTGGTGGACGACCGCCTCGGGGTTGAGCGGGTCGGCCGGACGGGCCGCACGACGCTGCCGGATGTCGTGCCAGCGGGTGACCTGCTCGGCGACGCTGCTCCGCCACGGATCGTCGCCCGCACGGCCCTCGAGCATCGGGAGGAGACGCCGCAGCGTCTCTGCCGCGTCGCCCCGCACACCCACCTCGACGGGATAGCGGTGGCCGAGGTTCCGGCCGTCGATGTCGACCTGCACGGCTCGGGCGGCGCCGGGCGGGGGATAGAACTCGCTCCAGGGATCGTCCGAGCCGATGATCACCAGCGTGTCGCACTGCTCCATCAGCCATCCCGAGGCGGTGGTGCCCAGGTGTCCCATCACGCCACAGCTGTACGGGAGGGTCTCGTCCCACCACGGCTTGCCCAGGAGGCTGGTCGTCACTCCCGCTCCGAGGTGCTCGGCGAGGGCGCGGACCTCGTCACCGGCGTCGCGGGCACCTTGGCCGACGAGCAGCGCGACCCGTGCTCCGGCGTTGAGGACCTCCGCCGCGGCCGCGAGCTGCACATCCTCAGGGACGACGCGGGCGGGCGACCAGCGGGGTGCGCTCACGACAATTCCGTGCTCCTGCGGCGGCTCGGCAGGAAGCATGCCGGTCTGGACGTCGTGGGGGAGGATCACCACGCACGGCGACCGTCGCTCGAGTGCCGTGCGGAACGCCCGGTCCACGACGACCGGCACCTGCTCCGGCGACATGACGGTCTGGACGAAGTCGCGCGCGACCTCGGTGAAGAGCACCTGGAGGTCGATCTCCTGCTGGTACTCCGATCCGAGGACGGTCGTCTGCTGCTGCCCTACCAGCGCCACGACGGGCACGTGGTCGAGCTTGGCGTCGTACAGGCCGTTGAGCAGGTGCACCGCGCTGGGCCCCTGGGTGGCCAGGCACACCCCGACGCCGCCGCTGAACTTGGCGTGCCCGGTGGCCATGCACGCGGCGGTCTCCTCGTGGCGCGCCGGCACGAACTCAGGGTCTCCCGCGGCCCGTCGCAGGGCACCCATGAACGGGTTGATGCCGTCCCCCGAGTAGCCGAACACGCGAGGCACCCGCCATGCGCGCAACCGCTCCACGAGGAAGTCGGCCACCAACGTCTCGTCGCTCATTGGGCATCTCCTCGGCTCGGCAGTCGATGGCGTTCCCGGGCCCGGTACCCAGGGCAGCGGGACAGAATCGCCCGACACGCGGCCCGCGCATGACCACGGGCACGAGGGGAACCGGAGGGTCCCACCGAGACGAGGAGGACGCCATGGCCGCCGAGGAGACCGAGCTGGACGTCGTCGACCTGCTGCTGGCGCAGCACGATCGGATCCGCGTGCTCTTCCGTGAGGTCGAGGTCTCGGGCGACGGCACGCGCAAGGAGCGGTTCGACGAGCTGCGGGCGTTCCTCGCCGTCCACGAGACCGCCGAGGAGATGATCGTCCACCCGCTCGCCAAGCGGCAGAGCGATGAGGGCGAGACCGTTGCTCGCGATCGCCTCGCGGAGGAGAGGGAGTCGAAGGAGTTGTTGGCACGGCTCGACGACATGGACGTGACAGACCCCGAGTTCCGGGTCAGGTTCGCGATGCTGCACGAGATGGTGCTGCACCACGCCGGCAACGAGGAACGCAAGGAGTTTCCGCTGCTGCGCCGGCACGTGGAGCCTGACGAGCTGCGCCGCATGGCGGGGGCGGTCCGGGCTGCCGAGAAAATCGCCCCCACCCGGCCGCACCCGGGAGTCGAGTCGCCGGCGGCGCACGTTGTCACCGGCCCGCTCGCGTCCCTCGTCGATCGGACGCGGGACGCGGTGCGTTCGGCCCTGCGTGACTGACCGCAGAGTCGAACGCTCCGCGACGAGTCACCGGCCGGTGGTGCGAGGGCTCGTTCCCCTGTGGCTGTCGAGCGCGCGTCGCCCGTAGAGCCCCAGAGCCACCATCCCGACGCCGAGGACGAGGTGGAGCCAGTTGTCGGCGTCATTGACGGGGATGAAGTTCGCGCTGTCGTCGTGGTCGATGACCAACCCGTAGATCCAGAGCAGAAGGTAGATGACGCCGCCGGCGATGAGGTACAGGACCGCGGTCCGCGCGGCACGCGCCGCCCAGAGCCCCACGACGCCGAACAGCAGGTGAACGATGTTGTGCAGGATCGAGACCTCGAAGATGCCCAGGAGCTTCGCGTTGCTCTCGTGCCCGGCGAAGGTCATCGTGTCGTAGTTCGTCGTGATCCCCGGGATGAAGCCGAGAATGCCGATGAGTAGGAAGACAGCAGCGACGACCATCGTCAGCGTGCGGATGGTCTTGGCGTCGGAGTCGCCGTCATGGGCGCGGTTGCCTGCCGGTTGGTTCGTCATGATCTTCCTCTTCCGTTTGTCGTGCTCTCTGTACGCACCCACTACCCCCCGTTCCGTCCTTGACACCTCACGGGGTGCGACCAGGAGCGCGGCTCCGCAGACCGACGCCTCCGCGCCATGGCGTCACGCTCTGCGCTGGTCGCCTGCGTCCTCACGACCGTGCCTGCCCTCCTCGTCGAGGGCCTGATGCTCCTGCTCGCGTGACCGCCCGTGAGACGGTCGCCTGGCGGGAAGGCGGGGGCCGGTTGCCAGCAGCCGGGCGGGGTTGGTGACGAGGATCTGGTGCAGGTCCTCGTCGCTCGCCCCGCCCGAACGCAGCATCGGGAGGATCCGCCGAGGAAGGTTCTCCATGTGCCAGTTCGGCACGTGCCGCGCTCTCCAGCTCGGCGGTGTCACGCGGCTGAAGAACGCGGCGTCGTGCGACAGCACGAGACGGTCGGCGTAGCCGCGCTCCAGCAGCGCCAGGACCGTCCGGACACGACGCTCGTCCTCCAGCACGTGCTCCATCCCGAACCGGTCCATCCCGAGGGTGGCGCCCGTGTCGGCAAGCTCGCGGAGGTAGCCGAGGTCCTCGGAGTCCCCGCAGTGGCCGACGATCACCCGTTCCGGAGCGACCCCGTGCCGAGAGAGCAGAGCCAGCTGCTCACGGCCGTTCTGCGACGCGGCGTTGGTGTGGGTGGTGACGGGCACTCCCGTCTGCTGGTGCGCCACTGCGGCGGCGGTGATCACCCGGGTCACGTCCGGCGTCAGCCCCGGGCGGTCGGTCACCACCTTGAGCATGCCCGCCCGGATCCCGGTGCCGGCGATCCCCTCCTCGATGTCGCGCACGAACATCTCGACGAGCGGATCGGGCCCGCCGACGAGCAGGCCGGGACCGTGGGTGTGGAAGAAGGGTGGCAGGGCGTCCGAGGTGTAGTAGCCCGTCGACGCGACCAGGTTCACCGGCGTCCGCGCAGCCACCGCGGCGACCCGTGCCACGTCGCGTCCGAGACCGAGCACGGTGAGATCCACCACCGTCCGTACCCCGAGGTCCCAGAGCCGGTCGAAGCCCGCGACGGCGACCTCGACCGACCTGGCCTCGTCCCACTCGGGGTGGGGGAAGTTCAGGTCCAGCTCCGGGTGACCCACGAAGACGTGCTCGTGGATCAGCGTGACACCGAGGTCCTCCACCGCCACAGGGCCCGCGAACGTCTGAACCTCCCCCTCGCCCGTCATCCAGCCGTGCCCCTGATCGCCTCGTACACGGCGAGCTGCTCGTCGTCGAAGTTGTCGCGGAGGTAGGCGTCGGCCTTCGTACGGAACGCGTCGACATCCACGTCCTCCACGACCTTGAGCGAACCGCTCTCCTTCCACTCGGCGAGCTTCTTCTGCTCGTCCTCCTCGACGCACCCGGGTACCTGCTCGACCGCGGCGTCGACCGCCGACTCGAGCGCCTCCTGCTGCTCGTCGGACAGCTCGTCCCACCGCTGACCAACGATCACCAGGTTCGAGTTGGCCTGGTGCGACGACATGCTCAGGTAGTCCTGCACCTCGTCCAGGCTGACCGCGTCGATGTTGACGATCGGGTTCTCCTGTCCGTCGACGGTGCCCTGCTGCAGGGCGAGGAACAGCTCCTCGTACGCCACCTCGGTCGCGTTCGCCCCGAGCGCCTTCGCGTTCATCAGGAACTGCGGGGACGCGGGAAAGCGCATGCGCAGACCCTCGAGGTCATCGGGTGTGCGGATCGGCTCGTTGGCGGTGAACTGACGCATCCCGGCCGACCAGGCGCCGAGCGTGGACACGCCCGTCTCCTCCTTGAAGCCGTCGAGAACGTCCCCGGACGCGTCGCTCTCGAAGAACGTCGCCAGGTGGTCGGCGTCGTCGAAGGCGTAGGCAGCGTCGAGCACCGCGATCGGCTCGTACACCGCCCCGAGTGCCGATGCGCCCTGGATGTCGATGTCGATGTCTCCCGAGACGACCGAGCTGATCCGGTCCGCGTCACCGCCGAGCTCGCTGTTGGGGTGCAGCGCGATCGTGAGGCCGACGTCCGACTTCTCGACCTCGTCGGCGATCACCTGCGCACCGCAACGGTGCTGTGGCTGGTTCTCGGTGTAGCTGTGGGCGAGCGTGAGCTCGACGTCACCGCCGCCCTCGTCCCCGTCTCCACCGCAGGCGGTGAGAGCGAGGACGGGGACGACGGCCCAGACGGCGAGTGCCGTGGTTCGGCGGAGCTTCTCTGCGGACATGGTCATGGGTTCCTTTCTCCGGAGGTCTCCCGAGACGGTGGGACGGGGGTGTCGGCGACCTCGGACGAGACCATCTCGTCGAAGTCGCGGAACATCTCCTCGCGGTGAGCGGGTCTGCCGGTGAGGAGCTCGAAGGTGTCGGCGGCCTGGTTGACCGCCATCCCGGCACCGCTGAGGGTGGAGCAGCCGCGTGCTCGCGCAGTACGGAGCAGCTCGGTCGTGAGGGGGCGGTAGACGATGTCGGCCACCCACAGCCGCGGGGTGAGCAACGTGTCCGGCACGGGCGAGCCGGGGTGGTGGGCCATTCCGACGGGCGTGGCGTTGACGACTCCCGATGTGGTGGTCAGCACCGACTCCAACGCGCCGGGATCCGACGTCCGCACGTCGAGACCGCTGCCCGCCGCGGTCAGCGACGCCCGCAGACCGTCGGCGCGAGCAAGGTCCGGGTCGACGACGTGCAGTGTGATGGCGCCGAGGTCCGAGAGGGCGTGCGCGACCGCCGTCCCTGCTCCGCCCGCTCCGAGCAGCACCACGTCGGTCAGGTCGGCGTCCGGGAGCCCCTCGCGGAACGCGCGGGTGAACCCGGTGAGGTCGGTGTTGTGGGCGACGGTGCGGCCGTCGCGCACCAGGACGGTGTTGAGGGCGCCGATGCGCTCGACCTCGGGCCCGAGCTCGTCGACCAGTGGCATCATCGTGTGCTTGATCGGATGGGTGACGTTCAGACCGTCGAAGCCGAGCTCGACCGCGGCGTCGAGCAGCTGCCGCAGGTGGTCGGCGCCCACCTGCCGGTCGTCGAGGTCGACCACTTTGTAGACGTAGCGCAGTCCGTGCCGGTCGGCCTCGCGCTCGTGCATCGGTGGTGTCAGCGACGGACCGACCCCTTGGCCAAGGAGCGCGACGAGGACCGACTCGCGGCCATCAGCCGCACGAGACCTCACAGCCCCAGCTTCTGAGGGAGGTAGAGGATCGCGTCAGGCCAGAAGATGATGGCGACGCAGAGAAGGAGCAACGGCACCATGAACGGCAGCGCGCCCCAGAAGACCTCCGACATGCGGGCCTTCGCGATCGCCTGGAGGACGAAGATGACCGTGCCCACCGGCGGAGTGAGCAGCCCGATCATCTGCGACAGGATCATCAGGACTCCGAGCGCGATCGGGTCCACGTCGTACACCGCGGCGATCGGGAGAAGGATCGGGACGGCGAGCGTGAGGACGGCGATGGCGTCGAGCGCCGTACCGAGGATGAGCGAGAGCAGCAGGACGAGCAGCAGGAAGACCGTCGGGCTCGAGGTGAGGTCGAGGACCCAGGCCGAGAGGTCCTTCGCGACCCCCTCGCGGGCGAAGATGTAACCGAGCAGGTTGGCCGAGGCGACGATGAGCATGATCGCGCCGCTGGTCAGGACGGCCTCGGTGAGCACCTTCGGCAGGTCCCGCACCGTGAGGGTGCGGTAGGCGAAGCCGAGGGCCGCCATGTAGGCGACGCCGACGGCGGCGGCCTCGGTCGGGGTGAAGACGCCGCCAAGGATGCCGCCGAGGATGATGACCGGCGCGCCGAGCGGAGCGATGACGCGCTTGCCCGTCTCCCACACGCGCGCCCCACTGAACTGCGTGCGCTCGATGTTGGGGTCACGACGAACCCAGAGGAACACGACGACACACAACCCGACGGCCATCAAGAGCGCCGGCACCACCGATGCCGCGAAGAGTGCACCGGTGGAGACTGCGGCGAGCCCGGCGTAGACGACGGCAGGGATGCTCGGCGGCATCACGGGCGCGATCAGCGACGCGGCGCCAGTGACACCCAGCGCGAACTTCCTGGAGTAGCCGGCGCGCAGCATCGCCGGGATCTGGACCTTGCCGAGCGCAGCGGCGTCCGCCACGGCCGATCCGCTCATCCAGGAGAAGCCCACGCTCACCCCGACGCTGACGTAACCGAGGCTGCCGCGGACCCGGCCGAGCAGGGCGAGCGCGAAGTCGAAGAGGCGATCGGCGATCCCTGCGTGGTTGGCCAGGGTCCCGAGCAGGATGAACAGCGGCACCGCCAGAAGCGGGAAGCTTGCCGTGGACTGGGCGACGAGGCGCAGCGCGAGGCCGACCGACAAGTCGTTGGTGAGCAGATAGAGCATCGACGGGCCGATGAACGCGAAGGCGATCGGGACCCGGATCACGAGCAGGAGCGTGATCAGGAGGCCGAGGACCAGCAGGCTCATGCGACCGGTGCCTCCGTCTGCGTCTCGTCCTGGGGGACGCCGACGACGGCGTACTGGACCGCCGCCACCGTGGCACGCACCGTCATGCTGACGAAGCCGACGAGCGAGACCGCGTACAACCACGACATCGGCATCCGCATCGCGGGGGACTTGAGGATGCCCTGGCTCTCGATCAGCGACCACGCCTCGACGGTGAGGCCGATCCCGACCGCGGCCACGACGAGGCACGAGATGACGCGAACCAGCCGACGTACGACCTCGTTGCCAACCGCGTCGACCATCTCGATCGCGATGTGCGAGTCGGTCGTGACGAGGACGCCCGCGACGACGAAGGTCAGCCACACGAGACAGAAGCGGGCGAGCTCGCCGGTCCAGGGCCAGCCGTCGACGGGCAGGTAGCGCTGGGCGGCCTGCGCCATGACGAGGAAGAAGATCAGCAGCAGGGCCGCGATGCCGATCGCGAGCTCGATGGCGGTGGCGGCGCGGATCGTGCGGGCGAGCCATCGCGGCGGGGCGTCGAAGAACGCCTTCCCCCGTCCCCAGCCCTGCGGCTGCGGTGTGACTTCGGTCATAGCAGGCGAACTTAGGGAGAACGGCAACCGGATGGCAAGGGGTTGCCATCCGGTTGCCATCCGGCTTGAGTGGGCGGGTGCCCGTACCGACGATCTACGACGTCGCTGCCGTCGCCGGAGTGGCGACCTCGACCGTCTCGCGCGCCTTCTCGACCCCGGGCCGGGTCAACGCGTCCACCCGCGAGCACGTCCTCGCGGTGGCTGCCGAGCTCGGCTATCGGCCAAACCCGCACGCGCGAGCGTTGTTGTCCGGGCGTCACCACACTGTCGCGATGGTCGTCTCCGACATCACCAACCCGCACTACTTCGAGCTGATCCGTGGCGCCGAGCTACGAGCCAAGGCGTCGGAGTACACGCTCGTGCTGGTCAATGCCGAGGAGTCGCCGAGGATCGAGTACGACCAGATCCAGCGCCTGGTCAGCTCGGTCGACGGCTTCGTCCTCGCCGCGAGCCGGCTTCCCGACGAGAACCTCGAGCAGATCGCGGCCCAGCGCCCGGTGGTGCTCATGAACCGCGAGCTCACCGGGCTCCCCAGTGTCGTGCTCGATCACGTGCAAGGGTGCCGTCAGATCGTGGAGCACCTGGTCTCGCTCGGGCACCGGCGTCTGGTCTACCTCGCCGGTCCCCGCAACTCGTGGATGGCATCGATGCGCTGGTCGGCTCTGCGGACGGCAGCCGACGACCTCGGCGTCGACGCCCAGCGCGTCGGGCCGTTCACGCCGAAGGTGACACAGGGTGGCGCCGCGGCCGACAGCGCTCTGACCACCGGCGCGAGCGCGGTCGTCGCGCACAACGACCTCCTGGCGATCGGCGTCGTCCAGCGCTTGGCGCAGCGCGGAGTGCGCGTCCCCGAGGAGGTGAGCGTGGTCGGGTTCGACGACATCTTCGCCTCCGACCTCTGCACCCCGAGCCTGACCACGCTGGGCGGCCCGCACGTCGAGGTCGGACGCGCCGCGGTGGAGCTCCTGCTCGACCGGACGAGCCCCAGCGGCTCGAGGCGCACACCGCCTCGGTTGGTGGTGCCGGCCGGGCTGGTGCTGCGCGGCTCGACGGGTCCCGTCGCCCCGCGGTGAGGCGACGCGCTCAGGTGCCGGGGTGCTGGGCCGTAGCGCGCTGTGCGGCGAGCCGGACCGGCGCGTCGGCCGCGGCGCCGTAGCCGTCGTACGCGTCGCGGCGCTCGACGAACTCGAAGAACAGGTCGCCGAGGGTGCGTGTGTAGAAGTGCACGAACCCGCCGTCGGGGTCCTCGTCGTACAGCAGGTCGTGCTCTCGCAGCTGCGCGACGAACGCGTCGTCGAGAGCGAAGCGGGCGCGGAGGTCGTCGTAGTAGTTGTCCGGCACCGGGAGGAACGACAGCCCTCGCCGGCGGGCGGCGCGGGCGAGACCGACGACGTCGGTGGAGGAGAACGCCACGTGCTGCGTACGCTGCTCCTCTGCCTGCGGCTCGACGTTCAGCGGGAGCCGTACACAGCCGTCGGGCGTGCGCATGACCTGGCTCCGGACCAGCCCCCGCGGGCTCGCCACCTCGCGTGCCGGCTCGGCCTCCAGACCCAGCACACTCTGGTAGAACAGCACGGCCTCGTCGAAGTCCTGCCAGCGCTGGGTGATGTTGACGTGGTCGATCGAGCGAGCCACGTCGTCGTTCTCGGGATCGCCGTAGGTGAACTCCGCGAGCCAGCGGGGGTCCGGCCCGTTGTCGTTGAAGAGGATCTGCATGCCGTCGGGCGCCGCCGTCGCCGGCAGGTCCTGCTCACCGGCGTGGGTCTGGCGGAATACCGGCGGAGCGGCCAGCTCGCGCGCGCGTGCCAGCGCCGCGTCGGCGTCGGCGACCTCAAGACCGAAGGCGGCCAGGTGCGCGGGTCGGTCGTTGTCGCGCTGCTCGTTGAGGATCACCCGGGCGCGACCGGAGGACCAGAGCCGCACCGGCTTCGTCCTGTGCCGTCCGCGGAAGGTGAAGCCGAGCTGCTCGAGCACCAGGTCTACCTCGTCCAGGCCCGAGCCGCGCAGCTCGACGAAGTCGAAGGCCTGCGGGGGAGAGACGGAGGTCAGGGGGCGCAGCGGTTCCGGGGCGTCCAGACGCCGGACCTGATCCTCGAGCCACACCAGCGAGCGGTGCGCGTGCGCAGCCGTACGGCGGACGTCGGTCTGGCGGAAGACGTCGTTGAACACCTCGAGAGACAACGGCCCTGTGTATCCCGCGGCGAGGACGTGACCGAGGAAGCCGCTGAGGTCGAAGCTGCCCTCACCCGGGAACAGCCGGTGGTGGCGGCTCCACGACAGGACGTCCATGTCGAGGGCTGGAGCATCGGCGAGCTGCAGGAAGAAGATCTTGTCGCCGGGGATCTTCTCGATGTCGCTGGGGTCGTGGCCGCGCGACAGGATGTGGAAGGAGTCGAGGCACACGCCGACGTTCGGGTGGTCGGCGCGTTCGACGATTCGCCAGGCCCGCCGGTAGTCGTCGACGTACTTTCCCCAGGCCAGTGCCTCGAAGGCGACGCGCACCCCGTATGCCGCGGCGAGGTCGCCGAGCGCGCGCAGCTGCTCGGCCGACACCTCGTCCGAGTCGATCGTCGCGGTGGCGACGTTGCTGCACACGAGCATGAGGTCCATGCCGAGGCGGTTCATCAGCCGGAACTTGCTCTCCGCGCGCCGCAGGTTGTCGGCGAACACCACCTCGTCGACGCCTTCGACGTCACGGAACGGCTGGTAGAGGTCGAGTGAGAGCCCGAGCCGGTCTGCGAGCGTCCTGATCTCCTCCGGCGACTCGTACGCCGTGACGAGGTCGGGCTCGAATATCTCGACCCCGTCGAACCCGGCCTCGGCGCAGGCGTGGAGCTTGGGGACGAGGCTTCCGCTGATGCAGACGGTGGCGATCGAGGTGCGCACCGTCAGAACGTACCAGTTCGTACATAGCCTGGCGAGGGTAAGTTGATGGCCGTGAACGACACCGTCCCGAGACAACGCGACCCCGAGCGCACGAAGGCCGAGATCCTCGAGGTGGCCACCCGGACGTTCGCCGAGGACGGTTATTCGGGGGCGCGCGTCGACGACATCGCGGAGCGCACCCGCACGACGAAGCGGATGATCTACTACTACTTCGGCGGCAAGCAGCAGCTCTATCTCGCCGTCCTCGAGCATGCGTACCGCGGCATCCGCGACGCGGAGGAGCACCTCGAGGTCGGAGACCTCGGGCCTGTGGACGCGATCCGTCGTCTTGCCGAGCTGACGTACGACCACCACGTGGAGCACCAGGACTTCATGCGCCTGGTCGCGATCGAGAACATCCACCGCGGTGACGGGATCCGTCGGCTCGAGGTGCTGCGCGACCTGGGCAAGCCGGCGATGGAGGTACTCGAGACGATCCTCTCGCGCGGTATGGCGGACGGGAGCTTCCGTGAGGACGTCGACGCCCTCGACGTCCATCTCCTCATCAGCGCCTACTGCGTGTTCCAGGTCGCGAACCAGTACACGTTCGGCTACCTCTTCGACGTCGACCTCCTGGCCGACAGCACCCGACCGAGGCTGCGTTCGATGATCGGGGACGTCGTCGTCGCGTGGCTCTCGACGCCGGCGCGCTGAGGGGCGGCGTCGGGCCGGCGTGGTTTTGACCCCCACCGCCTCGGGTACCGGCGTCTTCACGGCGGCGCGCTGCCTCGAGGCGCCTCATCGGACCACCAGGAGGATCTCGTGCAGTTCGGCTACACCTTGATGACGGAGCAGTCCGGACCGAAGGCACTGGTCGACTACGCGGTGAGGGCGGAGAGGGTCGGCTTCGACTTCGAGGTGGCCAGCGACCACTACTTCCCGTGGCTCGACACGCAGGGGCACGCCTCGTACGCGTGGAGCATGCTCGGGGCGGTCGCCCACGCGACGGAGTGGGTCGGGCTCATGACGTACGTGACCTGCCCAACCGTCCGCTACCACCCCGCGGTGGTCGCGCAGAAAGCCGCGACCCTGGGCCTGCTCTCCGACGGGCGCTTCACGCTCGGCCTCGGTGCCGGAGAGAACCTGAACGAGCACGTGGTCGGCGAACGCTGGCCCGCGACGCGCGAACGTCACGCCATGCTGTACGAGGCGGTCGAGATCATCACGGAACTGTTCAGCGGTGAGCTGGTCGACTACGACGGGCAGCACTTCCAGGTCGACTCCGCCCGCGTGTGGGATCTTCCCTCCGACCCGGTGGAGATCGGTGTGGCCGTGTCGGGGTCGAAGTCGATCGAGCAGTTCGCTCCGGTGGCCGACCACCTGATCTCCACCGAGCCCAAGAGCGAGATCATCGAGC
>NZ_JARBCJ010000004.1:0-44522 GCF_028803055.1 Mumia sp. | reverse complement strand
GGCGTCGGATGGTTCCCCGACTCGGCGCGCCCGGGAGAGATCGGCAACGTCGCGATCGCCGGGCACCGGGTCACCCACGGTGAGCCGTTCCGCGACTTCCTCGAGCTGAGGAAGGGCGACAAGGTCGAGATCGAGACGCGGACGCACATCTTCACCTACCGGCTGCGCGACGACGGGACCGACCGCGAGCTCGACTTCTCGGAGAGCTGGGTCCTCGACCCGGTGCCCGAACGTCCGGGTTCGAAGCCGACCGAGCGGCTCCTCACGATGGTGACCTGCTCCGAGCTGTTCCACACCGACAAGCGGTCGGTCGTCTTCGGGGAGCTGGTCTCGTCGGTGGAGAAGCAGCCCGCCGATACGCTGACGCCATGAGCGATCGCGACGCCCTCATCGACCAGATCAAGGACAAGTCCGTCATCCACGGCACGGTGACACTGTCCTCCGGCAAGGAGGCCGACTACTACGTCGACCTCCGGCGGGTCACCCTCGACCACGAGGCGGCGCCGCTGGTGGGGCGCGTCATGCTCGACCTCCTCGACGACCTCGACTACGACGCCGTCGGAGGGCTGACGATGGGGGCCGACCCGGTGGCGGCGGCGATGCTGCACCAGGCCGCCGCGCAGGGCCGGGCCCTCGACGCGTTCGTCGTGCGAAAGGCCGAGAAGGCGCACGGCCTCCAGCGGCGGATCGAGGGGCCGGACGTCGCCGGGCGTCGCGTGGTGGCGGTCGAGGACACCTCGACCACCGGTGGCTCGGTTCTCACAGCGGTCCAGGCCCTGCGGGAGGCCGGTGCTGAGGTGGTCGCCGTCGCGGTCATCGTCGACCGGGAGACCGACGCCGCCGATCGGGTCCGCGGCGAAGGGCTCGACTACCGCTTCGCGGTGTCCAAGAGCGACCTGGGCCTGTAGGCCTCCCGGGCCGCGACGGCGACGTCCGGCTGGTCGGCGAACACGCCGTCGACGCCCAGGTCGAAGAGCGCGGCCAGCTCCGCGCCCACGTCGCCGCCCTCCTGCTCGAGATCGCTGCTGCGCAGGTCGCACGCGAGGAACGCGTTCTCCTGCCGCACCGTCCACGCGTACACCTGCAGCCCGGCCGCGTGCGCCTGCGCCGTCAGCGTGCTCGGGACGCCCCGCGACCCGTCGGCGGAGCGGGGCAAGAGCAGGTCCTTCGGGACTCCGAGGACCTGCGCGTACTCGGCGACGGCGCCGAGGCCTTCAGGGGTGACCATGTCGGCGTACGTCAGCGGGTCACCGGCCTGGCTGCGGTCGTACGGCGCCCCGTTGGGCAGGACCAGCTGGAGCAGGCGGAGCTGTGACCCGGCGGCGAGAGCCTTCAGGTTGGACACCTCGAGCGACTGGACCAGCAGCCCTGACGGCGGGTCGTCGAGGCCGCGCTCCCTCAGCGTCCGGAGCAACGGCTCCTCGAGCGGCAGACCGCGATCGCGGAAGTACGTCGAGCTCTTGAGCTCGGGGTAGACGTCGACGCGTCGCCCGTACTGGGTGGCGGCGACTTCCGCGAGGTCGAGGATCTCGTCGAGGGTCGGCACCTCGTACCAGCCGTCGTAGGCGGTGCAGCCCGGGCGCAGGTGCGAGATCCGCTCCTTGGCCCGCAGCGTCTTGAGCTCGTCGAGGGTGAAGTCCTCCGTGAACCACCCGGTCACCCGGCGGGCGTCGACCACCTTCGTCGTCCTGCGCGCCGCGAACTCCGGATGCTCCGACACGTCGGTGGTGCCGCCGATCTCG
This sequence comes from Mumia sp., assembly GCF_028803055.1. NCBI lineage: Bacteria > Bacillati > Actinomycetota > Actinomycetes > Propionibacteriales > Nocardioidaceae > Mumia > Mumia sp. The sequence goes on along the minus strand of NZ_JARBCJ010000004.1, from coordinate 42,780 downwards.
TTCTCGTGCCGAGCGACGAGGACACCGTCGGACGTGCTGACGAGATCGGGCTCGATGGCGTCGGCGCCGAGCCCCACGGCCAGCCGGTAGGCGGCGAGGGTGTGCTCCGGCCGATATCCGCAGGCACCGCGGTGTGCGATGACGATCGGCGTGGGTACGTCGGGCATCCCGGCCGATCGTAGGCGGTCGGGTCAAGCCTCGCAGGAGAGCCGCGCCGTACGACGTCGGCGGCGTGACACCGTACGCTCGGCGCGTGGACCCGGAGGACGAGCAGGCACCGGTGGTCGGCGTGGGGCCCTGGGAAGGCCCGTGGCCCGACGACCCGCGGCTCGACCCTGACCTGCTGCGCGAGGGCGACCGGCGCAACGTGGTCGACGGCTACCGCTACTGGACGGTGGAGGCGATCGTCGCCGACCTGGACACCCGCCGGCACCCGTTCCATGTCGTCGTCGAGAACTGGCAGCACGACCACAACATCGGCTCGATCGTGCGGACGGCCAACGCCTTCGGGGCCGCAGAGGTGCATGTGGTCGGGCGGAGGCGGTGGAACCGGCGCGGCGCGATGGTCACCGATCGCTACCAGCACGTACGCCACCACCCCGACGTCGACGACCTGGTCGCGTGGTCGCAGGGTGCGGGCGTGCCGCTGATCGCGATCGACAACGTGGAGGGATCGCGGCCCATCGAGCGGGCGCTGCTGCCACGGGAGTGCGCGCTGGTGTTCGGCCAGGAGGGGCCGGGGCTGTCGCCGGACCTTCTCGCCGCTGCCGAGGCTGTCCTCGCCATCTCGCAGTTCGGCTCGACGCGCTCCATCAACGTCGGCGCGGCTGCCGCGGTCGCGATGCACGCCTGGATCCTCCAGCACGCCGAGATCGGCGATTGACCGCTCGGGCGTCGGCGGGCGTCCTCGACGGGTCCTAGGCTCGGGCCCATGCCCCGCAGACTGGTCGTGGTCGGAGGGGACGCTGCGGGCATGTCCGCGGCGTCCACCGCAAAGCGCGCGCTCGGCGACGCGATCGACGTGCTCGTCCTCGAGCGGCAGCGGTGGACGTCGTACTCGGCGTGCGGCATCCCCTACTGGGTGGCCGGCGACGTCGCGACGGCCGACGACCTGGTGGCCCGAACCCCCGAGGAGCACCGCGCCAACGGCATCGATGTGCGCACCGGCTCGACGGTCACCGAGCTCGACCTCGATGCCGGCAAGGTCGTCGCCCTCACGCCGGACGGCACGCAGTCCTTCGGCTACGACGAGCTCCTGATCGCCACCGGCGCGGAGCCGATCCGTCCCGACGTGCCCGGCGTCGAGTCGCGAGGGATCCACGGGGTCCAGACCCTGACCGACGGGCGCCGGGTGCTCGACGCGCTCGAGACCGACCCCAAGCACGTCGTCATCGTCGGGGCGGGCTACATCGGGGTGGAGATGGCCGAGGCATGCATGCGCCGCGGCCTGGAGACGGTGGTCGTCGGCAAGCACCCGACACCGATGCCGACGATCGACGACGACCTGGGCGAGCTCATCGCCGCGGAGATGCGCGCCGACGGGATCGACGTACGCACCTCCGTCACCGTGACCGGCTTCGAGGACGACGCCGAGGGGCGGGTGCGCGCCGTCGTCACCGACCAGGGTGCGATCCCGACCGACCTCGTGATCCTCGGCACCGGCGTGCGCGCGCGCACCGAGCTCGCGGCCGGGGCTGGGCTCCCGACAGGGATCAAGGGCGCTCTCCCGGTCGACCCGCGCGGCCGCGTCGACGCCGAACGCCACGTCTGGGCGGCCGGTGACTGCGTCGAGACCCGCAACCGGGTCAGCGGCCGCGCGGCGTACGTCCCCCTCGGCACCCATGCCAACAAGCAGGGGTGGGTCGTCGGACGCAACCTGGCCGGCGTCGACGTCGCCTTCCCCGGTGTGCTCGGGACGGCGATGACCAAGGTCGTGACGCTGGAGATCGCGCGGACGGGCCTGGGTGAGCAGGAGGCCGCAGACGCCGGGTTCGACGCGCTGGTCGTCCGGATCGACGCGACGACGAGTGCGGGATACATGCCCAACGCGCGCTCGATGACGATCAAGGTCGTCGCCGAGCGCTCCACCCACCGGCTCCTCGGCGCCCAGATCGTCGGGAGGGAGGGGGCGGCACTCCGGATCGACTCCTTCGCGCTCGCGCTGTGGAACGAGATGACCGTCGACGAGCTGATGATGACCGACCTCGGCTACGCGCCCCCGTTCGCGTCGGTCTGGGACCCGGTCCAGCAGGCCGCGCGCGCGGCAGCCACCCGGCTCGGGCCACGGGCCTGACACGGCGGGCGGGTGGTGGGCGATAATGACCACACCGCCTGATGTGTGGCAAACCAGCACTGGTCGATGAGGAGTCAGCATGCCTGTCGCAACCCCCGACGTCTACGCCGAGATGCTCGACAAGGCGAAGCGTGAGTCGTTCGCCTACCCGGCGATCAACGTCAGCTCGTCCCAGACCCTCAACGCGGCTCTCGCCGGGTTCGCGGAGGCCGAGAGCGACGGCATCATCCAGATCTCGACCGGCGGCGCCGACTACCTCTCGGGACCGACCGTCAAGGACATGGTCGCCGGCTCGCTGGCCTTCGCCGCGTATGCGCAGGAGGTCGCCAAGAACTATCCCGTCAACGTCGCCCTCCACACCGACCACTGCCCGAAGGACAAGCTCGACGGGTTCGTCCGCCCGCTGCTGGCGGCGTCGACCGAGCGGGTCCAGCAGGGCGGCCTTCCCTATTTCCAGTCGCACATGTGGGACGGCTCGGCGGTGCTGCTCGACGAGAACCTCCAGATCGCGGAGGAGCTGCTCGCGGCGTGCGCTGCAGCCCACGTGATCCTGGAGATCGAGGTGGGTGTCGTGGGCGGCGAGGAGGACGGCGTCGTCGGCGCGATCGACGACAAGCTCTACACCACGCCGTCCGACGCGCTCGCCACCGTCGAGGCGCTCGGCACCGGCGAGAAGGGCCGCTACCTCACCGCCCTGACGTTCGGCAACGTGCACGGCGTCTACAAGCCCGGCAACGTCAAGCTCCGCCCGGAGGTCCTCGACGCCGCTCAGAAGGCCGTCCAGGAGAAGTACGGCATCGAGCGCGCATTCGACTTCGTCTTCCACGGAGGCTCCGGCTCGACCGCCGAGGAGATCGCGGAGGCGGTCTCGTACGGCGTCGTCAAGATGAACATCGACACCGACACCCAGTACGCGTTCACGCGTCCCGTGGCCGACCACATGTTCCGCAACTACGACGGCGTCCTCAAGGTCGACGGCGAGGTCGGCAGCAAGAAGCAGTACGACCCGCGTGCCTGGGGCAAGGCCGGCGAGGCCGGCATGGCTGCCCGGGTCGTCGAGGCGTGCCAGCACCTGTCGTCGACGGGCACCAGGATCGCCTGACCGACCGGAGCCGGCGGCGGGCGCAGCGCTACGGTGAGCCCATGACGAACCTCTTGGGAGAGCCGCCGGAGACCCTGCTGCCCGCCGACCCGGTGGCCGACGCCGACGGGACCCCCCAGGAGCTGGCCCGCGACAACCCGTCGTCGAGCCTCGCCTGGGCGCTCTGTGCGGAGGAGGCCCTCGCCGACGGCGAGGACGTGACGGCGTACGCGTTCGCGCGCACCGGCTACCACCGGGGCCTGGACGCGCTGCGACGCAACGGCTGGAAGGGCCACGGCCCCATCCCGTGGGGACACCCGGGCAACCAGGGCTTCCTCCGGGCGCTCGCCGACCTCGCGGAGGCCTCCGAGCGGATCGGCGACCTCGACGAGGCCCACCGGTGCCGGGAGTTCCTCCGGGAGTCGAGCCAGGAGGCGTACGACGTGCTCGTGCTCGGCGGGCGCGCCGGCGAGGAGTAGGAGACCCCGGACGAGGCAACAGTGGCCGCGGACTAGAGCCATCCCCCGGTAGACTCCGTCGCGGCCACTGCTACCCGACCATTGTCACCCTCAAGGGGTCACACCGCAATATGTCTGATTCGGACAGTTCTAGTCGGTCTCAGCGCCCCGCTTGATCCCGGCTGGGAGCAACATCCGGTAGGCGCCCGGGACGACCGTCCAGGTGCGCTCCCGCAGCCCGTCACCCGTCTCCCCGTCGGCATTCCACGACATCGCCTTGCCCGAGATGGTGACCGACCTTCCCCGCGTGGTCACGACGTCGTCGCGGTCGGTGTGCGAGCCCCTCATGAGCCTCACGCCGTAGGCGATCCGGCGGTGCATGGGGTTGGCCCGCGACACGGTCACGTCCAAGATCCCGTCCGTGGGGTCGGCCTCGGGGAGCAGCGGCGCCCCGCCTCCGACGTATCGGCCCACCCCGACCGCGACCTGCACCACGTCGTCATGGCGCACCAACGACCTGCCGTCGACGACGACGCTCAGCCGCGCCGGAGAGCCGAGGAGCCCGGCCTTGAGTGCGCCGACCACGTATCCCGCGGGGCCCAGCCGTCGCTTCCAGGGCTCGGCGTCCTTGCCCGCCTGAGCGCCGACGCCCACGTGGACGGCGTTGACGACCACGTGGTCGTCGTCGTCGATGGCGATGTCGTGCGGAGTCGGCGTCGCCCCGAGGAGGCCCTGAGCCACCTTCTCGGGGTCCTCGTCGAGACCGACCGTGCGGGCGAAGTCGTTGCCGGTTCCCATCGGGACCAGCGCCAGCGTGGCGGTCGAGAGCCGGTCGAGCGTCCACAACCCCTGGACCGTCGCGTGGAGCGACCCGTCACCACCGGCGACCACCACGACATCGACGTCGGGGTGCGAGACGAGCGCCTCCGCCAGGTCCTCGGCGTCGCTGGTGCGGGCCACCTCGACGGTCCAGGAACGGCGGAGCGTCTCCAGGATGCGCTCGAGCACCTCGTCGTCGGAACTCCCGGCGTCGGCGTTCGCGATCAGCAGTGCGGCGGTCATGGAACGAGGTCTATCACCGTGGGGAAACTCCGTCCGAGGGCGAGGCCGATAGACTCCCACCGTAAGAGCCCCTCCCGTGGGGCTTGTCGTATGTTGTCAGGTGGTGCGCCTCCCATGCCCGCAGTCGTGATCGTCGGAGCCCAGTGGGGTGACGAAGGGAAGGGCAAGGCGACCGACCTGCTCGGCAGCCGCGTCGACTACGTCGTGAAGTTCAACGGTGGCAACAACGCCGGGCACACGGTCGTGATCGGCGACGAGAAGTACGCGCTCCACCTCCTCCCCAGTGGCATCCTCACCCCCGGCTGCATCCCCGTGATCGGCAACGGCGTCGTGGTGGACATCGGTGTCCTCTTCGAGGAGATCGACGGGCTCGAGGCCCGCGGCGTGGACACGTCGCAGCTCAAGGTCAGCGCGAGCGCGCACGTCATCCCCGAATACAACAAGGTGCTCGACAAGGTCACCGAGCGATTCCTCGGCTCCCGCAAGATCGGCACCACCGGGCGGGGCATCGGCCCCACCTACGCCGACAAGATGAACCGCCAGGGCATCCGCGTCCAGGACATCTTCGACGAGAAGATCCTCACCCAGAAGGTCGAGGGCGCGCTCGAGCTCAAGAACCAGATCCTCACCAAGGTCTACAACCGTCGCGCCGTCACCGTCGAGGAGGTTGTCGAGGACCTTCGCTCGCACGCCGACCGGCTCGCGCCGTACGTCGCCGACACCACGCTGCTCCTCGACTCGGCCATCGTCGACGGCAAGATCGTCCTGCTCGAGGCGGGCCAGGCGACGATGCTCGACGTCGACCACGGGACGTACCCGTTCGTCACGTCCTCCTCGGCCACGTCCGGCGGTGCGGCGACCGGGTCCGGGATCGCGCCGACCAGGATCGAGCGCGTGATCGGGATCGTCAAGGCCTACACGACGCGTGTCGGCGAGGGGCCGTTCCCGACCGAGCTCTTCGACGAGTCCGGCGAGTTCCTCCGGGAGCAGGGTGCCGAGTTCGGCACGACGACGGGACGCCCGCGTCGTTGCGGCTGGTACGACGCGGTGATCGCGCGTTATGCGGCGCGCATCAACGGGGTGACCGACTTCGTCCTCACCAAGCTCGACGTCCTGACCGGCCTGGAGACGATCCCTGTGTGCGTCGCCTACGACGTCGATGGAGTGCGGCACGAGGAGATGCCGGTCAACCAGACTGACTTCCACCACGCCGTCCCGGTGTACGAGGAGCTGCCCGGCTGGAGCGAGGACATCTCCGGCGCGCGCTCGTTCGAGGACCTTCCGCCCACCGCGCAGGCGTACGTCCGCCGTGTGGAGGAGCTCTCGGGAGCCCGGATGTCGGTGATCGGCGTCGGTCCCGGTCGCGACCAGGCCATCGTCTGCCACGACCTGATCTGAGTCAGGCGCCGCCTGGTTCCGGGCCGGCGGCCACTAGGGTGGGGGCCCGTGAAGACCCTCGTGATCGGGACCGGCGGCCGTGAGCACGCCCTCGCCCTCGCACTCTCCCGTGATCCATCGGTCGCCGAGGTGCACGCCGCGCCGGGCAACCCCGGCATCGCGCGGATCGCGACGCTGCACGACGTCGACCCGATGGACGGCGAGGCGGTCGCCGAGCTCGCGGTCTCGGTCGGCGCGGACCTCGTCGTCGTCGGTCCGGAGGCTCCGTTGGTGGCCGGCGTCGCCGACGCCGTCCGCGCGCGGGGCATCGCGGTGTTCGGTCCGTCGGGGGAGGCTGCGCAGCTCGAGGGATCGAAGGCGTTCGCGAAGCAGGTGATGGCCGCTGCCGAGGTCCCGACCGCGGTCGCGCACGTGTGCACCGACGCCGACCAGGTCGCCGCGGCGCTGGACGCGTTCGGTCCGCCGTACGTGGTGAAGGACGACGGCCTGGCGGCGGGCAAGGGCGTCGTGGTCACCGACGACCGGCAGGAGGCGGTCGAGCACGCGGCCGGGTGCGGGCGGGTGGTCGTCGAGGAGTACCTCGACGGGCCGGAGGTCTCGCTCTTCGCGCTGTGCGGCTACAGCGAGGCCGAAGGCGCCACGGTTGTGCCGCTCCAGCCGGCGCAGGACTTCAAGCGCGCCTACGACGACGACGCCGGCCCCAACACCGGGGGCATGGGGGCCTACACGCCGCTCCCGTGGGCGCCTGCCGGGCTGGTGGACGAGGTCACCCGTCGCGTCCTCCAGCCCACGGTGGACGAGATGGCGCGGCGCGGCACCCCCTTCTCCGGGCTCCTGTACGCAGGACTGGCGCTGACCTCTCGCGGACTGAAGGTCGTCGAGTTCAACGCGCGCTTCGGTGATCCTGAGACCCAGGCCCTGATGGCACTGCTCGTGTCGCCGATCGGTCCGCTGCTCCACGCCGCCGCGACGGGCACCCTCGACGAGGTCCCGGCGCCACGGTGGCGTGACGGTGCGGCGGTCACGGTCGTCGTGGCCGCCGAGGGCTATCCCGTGTCGCCGCGCAAGGGCGACAGGATCCGCGGGGTCGAGGAGGCCGACGCGCTCGAGGGAGTCGACGTCATCCACGCGGGTACGGCGCTGGACGCCGCCGGGCAGCTGGTGACCGCGGGCGGGCGCGTGCTCGCCGTCACCGCCTCCGGCCCCGATCTGGACGCGGCGCGGCGACGGGCGTACGAGGCCGTCGACCTGATCACGATCGACGGCGCTTTCTCCCGCCGCGACATCGCCGCGAGGGCCGCCGGAGCCTGACTTCGGGTGCCGTGCCAGGGGCCGCGGTCGGTGCTTGACTGGGGAGATGTCAGTCACCGGAGAGTATGAACCCAGCCCTTCCGCGCGTGTCCGCAAGCACGTCGAGGAGATGGAGACGACGGGACGGCCCACGGAAACGCCGCTGGGTCTCCCCATCGTCGTGATGACGTTCCAGAGCCGCCGGTCCCACAAGGTCCACAAGACGGCGGTGATGAAGGTCGAGCACGACGGGTCGTACGCGCTCGTGGCGTCGAAGGGCGGTGCTCCTCAGCACCCGCAGTGGTACCACGCGCTGACGCTGCATCCCGACCTCGACCTGCAGGACGGCACGGAGAAGTACGCGATGCGGGTGCGCGAGCTCCACGGCGACGAGCGCGCGCAGTGGTGGGAGCGGGCGGTGGAGGCGTACCCGCCGTACGCGGACTACCAGCGCAAGACCGATCGCGAGATCCCGGTCCTGCTGGCCGAGCCCGTCGCTCGTTAGCGGTCCGCCCCGCTCATTCGCCGAGCAGCTCCTGGAGGGCCGTACGGTAGCGACGGTAGGCCGACCGTCCGCTCGAGGTGAGCGAGTAGGACGTCCCTGAGCCTCGCCCGCGCCCACTCTTGTGCACCTTGATGTAGCCGGCCCCCTCGAGCGCGGACATCTGCTTCGACAGGTCCGACTCCGCGATCGTGAGGTGCTCGACGAGGAACCGGAACGTCACCTGGTCGGACGCAGTGAGGACGGCCATCGCCGCCAGTCGCTTGGGGGCGTGGATGACGGGGTCGAGGTCGGCGAGGCTCACGCGAGACGCTTCTTGGTCGCCGCTGCGGCTGCCACGTAGGCGCGCTCGTACCACCACAGGCCGGCGGCTGTGGTGACGAACCCGACCACCGCGCACACCCACCAGGGCGCGACAGCGACCGTGAGTGCGTTGAGGGCCAGCACGACCGCCGCACCCACGGCATAGAACCCCATGACGCGCCGGATCTCGGGCGGCTTCTTGCGGAACAGCGAGGGCGTCGCGCCGTGGTAGCTCTGGTACCAGGCGACGTAGACACCGAGGAGTGCCGAGAGCCCGATGATGCCGACGACGGCCACGATCTCGGCGGGCCGGCTGTCGCTCCGGCCCAGGCGGACCAACGCCGCGAGGGAACCGCCCCAGAGGGCGGCTGCGGGGAGGAACCACCGAGGGGTCGGTCGGAAGTCGGTGTAGGGCGCGGCCTCGGCGCGCTCGAGGGTCCGGAGCTGGGCGCGGATCTCGTCGTCACTTTCCATATCGGAAACCTATCAGGTTACTTTCCACTTGTGCAACTAGAAAGCAAGGGAGGCAGTCTCTCTCGGAGCGGTTCGGACTCGCACGGCCTACCTGGGACACTGGGAGGCGTGACGACTCCCAACGTGCTTGCCCTGCGCTACGCCTCGCCCGAGATGGTTCGCCTCTGGTCGCCCGAGCACAAGATCGTGCTCGAGCGCCGACTCTGGATCGCGGTCCTCGAGGCGCAGCGCGACCTCGGCATCGAGACGCCCGACGGCGTGATCGAGGCGTACGAGGCCGTCGTCGACCAGGTCGACCTCGCGTCGATCGCCGCCCGCGAGCGGGTGACCCGGCACGACGTCAAGGCGCGGATCGAGGAGTTCAACGCCCTCGCCGGCCACGAGCACATCCACAAGGGCATGACCTCGCGCGACCTCACCGAGAACGTCGAGCAGCTCCAGGTCCGCTCATCGCTCGCGCTCGTCCGCGACCGCGCCGTGGCCGTCCTCGCGCGGCTCGCCGAGCGAGCCGCGGAGTACGAGGCGCTCGTGATGGCGGGACGCAGCCACAACGTCCCCGCGCAGACCACGACCCTCGGCAAGCGCTTCGCGACCGTCGCCGACGAGATGCTCGTCGGCACCCGCCGGATCGAGGAGCTGATCGCGCGCTATCCGATGCGTGGGATCAAGGGCCCCGTCGGCACCGCCCAGGACCAGCTCGACCTCCTCGGCGGCGACCGTGACGCGCTGGCCGCCCTCGAGCAGCGGGTCGCCGACCACCTGGGCTTCGAGAACGTCCTGACCAGCGTCGGGCAGGTCTATCCGCGCTCGCTCGACTTCGACGCGGTCAGCGCCCTCGTCCAGCTCGTCGCAGGCCCGTCGAACCTCGCCACCACCGTGCGACTGATGGCCGGCAACGAGCTCGTCACCGAGGGGTTCAAGCCGGGTCAGGTCGGCTCCTCGGCGATGCCGCACAAGATGAACTCCCGCTCGTGCGAGCGGGTCAACGGTCTCGCCGTGGTCCTCCGCGGCTACCTGTCGATGATCGGTGAGCTCGCCGGTGACCAGTGGAACGAGGGCGACGTCTCGGACTCGGTCGTACGCCGCGTCGCGCTGCCGGATGCGTTCTATGCCGCGGACGGGTTGTTCGAGACGTTCCTGACCGTGCTCGACGAGTTCGGAGCGTTCCCGGCGGTGGTGCAGCGCGAGCTCGACCGCTATCTCCCGTTCCTCGCGACCACCAAGGTGCTGATGGCCGCGGTCCGGCACGGCGTCGGGCGCGAGGTGGCGCACGAGGCGATCAAGGAGCACGCGGTGGCCGTCGCGCTGGAGATGCGGGAGAAGGGTGCGAGCGAGAACGACCTGTTCGGCCGGCTCGCTGCGGACCCCCGGCTCGGACTCACCGAGTCCGACCTCCGCGCCCTCGTCGCCGAGCCGCTGTCCTTCACCGGCGCGGCCGTTCCGCAGGTGGAGTCGGTCGTCGCGCAGGTGGCGCAGCTCGTGGAGCGCTATCCCGACGCTGCCTCGTACGCCCCCGGTGACATCCTCTGACCTGCGGCGAACGTGAACTGAGGCGAAAGGCTGAGGCATCGCGACCACCTCCGGTGGTCGCGATGCCTCATCCTTTCGCCGATTCTCTCGTCGCGGTCAGCTGCTGGCGCGCATCGCCTTCGCGCCGACGACCAGGCCAAACGCGCACGTGATCGTCGCAGCGACTGCGCCGGCGACCGCGTCGCCGTCCCAGGTGCCCGCGATCAGGGCACGCTCCGCGTCGACGACGTACGTCAACGGGTTGACCTTGGAGGCGACCTCGAGCCATCCCGGTGCGCCGGTGAGCGGGAGCAGGATCCCGGCGAGCAGCATCAGCGGGAACAGCAGTGTCTGCTGGACGCCCCAGAACGCCCACTGGTTCTCCTTGACCGCGAGCGCCAACGCGTACGACAGCGCGCCGAGCCCGACGCAGAACACCGACAGCACCGCGAGCCCGACGACGAGTCCGGCGACGTCGGGACGGAAACCGAACGGCACCGCGACGCCGACGATGACCAGCGCCTGCACGATCGTCGGGACGATCTCCTTCAGGGCGCGTCCGATCATGAGCGACGAGCGGGACAGCGGGCTGACGAGAGTGCGCTCGTGCGAACCGGTCTGCATCTCGACCTGAAGGTTGGAGCCGGTCGTGGAGGTGCCGAACAACGCCAGCATCACGATCACGCCCGGCACGAACCACTGGAGGGTGTCGGCCGTCGACTGCCCCGACGAGGCCACGAGCAGCGGTGTGAACAGCCCGAGGAAGAACAGCGGCTGGATGATCCCGAAGACGATCGAGAACGGGTCGTGGGCGACGGGACGCAGCTCGCGGCCGAAGACGAGCCCGATGTTGTGGAGCTGGCTGGTCGGCCGGCTGGTCGCCGCCGGGGCGGACGTCGTACGGGGGTGGGTGTCGAGGGCGGTCATGCCGCCACCTCCTCGGTGGTCTGGGTGATCGGGTCGGTACGGAGGTCGGTGCGGCCCTCGCGCAGGCTGCGGCCGGTGAGGGCGAGGAACACGTCGTCGAGCGTCGGTCGCGCCACCTCGACGGTCGCCGGCGCGATGCCTGCGCCCGTGAGGTCGGTGATCAACGCGCTGACGTGGCCGGCGCCCCCGGCGACCTGGAGGTCGACCGCGGTGCCGTCGTGGGCGAGCTGCGCTCCCGGGAACGCCGCCGCCGCCCGCTCGGACGCGCGAACCGCGTCCTCCACGCGGGGGAACGTCATGGCGATCCGGTCCCCGGCGTGCTCGGCCTTGAGAGAGTCGGGCGTGTCGTCCGCGACGACCTGCCCGTGGTCGATCACGACGATCCGCTCGGCCAGGGCGTCAGCCTCGTCGAGGTAGTGCGTCGTGAGGACGACCGTCGCCCCGTGCTTGCGTCGCAGGTCGACGACGTGCTGCTGGAGGTTCGCACGGTTCTGCGGGTCGAGCCCGGTCGACGGCTCGTCGAGGAACAGGAGTCCGGGCGAGTGGATGAGGCCCATCGCGATGTCGAGCCTGCGCCGCTGTCCGCCTGACAGTGTCATGACCTTCCTTGTCGCCTGCTCGCTCAGGGCCAGTGACTCGAGCAGCTCGCCGGCGCGGCTGCGCGCCTCGCCCCGCGACATCCCGTACGCCCTGCCGCTGACGACGAGCTCGTCGATCACGCGCTGCGAGTGGCCGGCGCTGTTGCCCTGGCCGATGTAGCCGATCGCACGGCGGACGGCGTGCTGGTCCGTCGTCACGTCGAGCCCGGCCACGCGGGCCGAGCCGGACGTCGGTGCGAGCAACGTGGTCAGCATCCGAAGCGTCGTCGACTTGCCCGCGCCGTTCGGTCCGAGCAGCGCGACCATCTCGCCGTCGGCGATGTGGAGGTCGAGGTCCTTGACCGCGGTGACGGTCTTCTTGCCGGAACGGAACTCCTTGGTGAGTCCCCGGGTGTCGATCATCGTGTCCATGGACCTACCGTCTCGTGGCTTCCGGACAGGTTTTGTCCTGATTCAGCCTCTAGGCTGAGAAACATGGCGGGATCGAGTGAACGCATGCTGCGGCTGCTGTCTCTGCTGCAGACCCATCGCTACTGGACGGGCCCCGAGCTGGCAGGTCGGCTCGAGGTCAGCGAGCGCACGCTGCGACGCGACGTCGAGCGGCTGCGCGGGCTCGGCTACCCGGTGGACGCCACGCGTGGCGCCGCCGGGGGCTACCAGCTGCAGGCCGGCGCGTCGCTCCCACCGCTGCTGGTCGCCGACGACGAGGCGGTCGCGATCGCGGTGGGGCTGCAGGCGTCGGCCGGGACGGGGACGAGCGCGTTCGACGACGCGGCCGTCCGCGCGCTGAGCAAGATCGTGCAGGTCATGCCACCGCGGCTGCGCCGGCGGGTGAAGGCTCTGCAGGACTACACCGACCGGGGCCCGATGTACGGCCCGTCGACCGATGCGGTGCTGCTTTCCGTCCTCGCGCAGACCTGCCGCGACGACGAGCGTCTCGAGATCGTCTACCACCGCGCCGACGGTGAGCGGAGCCGCCGTACGGTGGAGCCGCACCGCCTGGTCTCTCGTGGTCGCCGTTGGTATCTGGTCGCGTACGACCTCCAGCGTGGCGACTGGCGCACCTTCCGGGTCGACCGGATGTCCGAGCCGCGTGCGACGGGTGTCCGGTTCCGTCAGCGCGAGCTGCCGGCTCCCGATGCGGCGACGTTCGTGAGCGAGAAGATCGCTGCACTCCGGCCGACCACGGACGTCTCGTTCGTGGTGCGCGCGCCGGCCGAGAAGGTGGCCGACGTCGTCCGCTGGTGGGGCACGGTCGAGCCCGACGGCGACGAGCGGTGCCGCGTCACGATGAGCGTGGACACCCTGGACTGGGTGGTGTTCGTGCTCGCGGCGGTGGGTGCCCCGTACGAGCAGGCCGAGCCCGCCGCTCTCGCCGAGCACCTGCGCCGTACGGGGGAGATGCTCGCTGGCCCCCGCTGACGGTCGTCAGGTCGGGTCAGGACTCCCGCTTCTCGCGGGCGGCCTCGAGCACGCGCTCGCTGTACGGGCGGGTGTCTCCGACCGCCGCGAGCGCCCGCCACAGGACCCACGCCGCGACGAGCGCCGCCAGGGCGAGGGACCATCCGGTCGGTGCGCCGAGCGTCGGCGCGATGGCCGCGAGGACGGTGGCGTCGGGTCCACGGACGACCGCCCCGACCGCCCCGGGAGGCAAGGCGCCCATCGGGCTGGTCACCAACGGCCCGTCGAAGCGCGGTGGCGCCGACGCGGCCGAACGGACGATGCCGCTGCCGATCGCCACCGTCAGCACGATCCCCGTCACCACGGAGGCGTCAGGGAGGAGTGCGGTGACGCCCGCTGCCCACAGGGCGCACACGACGACGCCCGGCACGGCGAGCCCGACCAGGAGCGCCATGTCGTCGATCCCGAGGGCCCGCCGCAGACCGGGCGAGCGCCAGACGATCCGCAGGGACGCGGTGGTCCACCGGGTCGCCGCATAGCCGACGACAACCGCCAGCAGGGTCGTCACCGAACCAAGACCGGTCGCCGCCCCGAGCTCCACGACGACCGCGGCTGCCGCCAGGGCGAGAACCCGCCGGGGCGACCGGCCGAGCCGCATCGCCTCGCGCGCGACGACGGCGCCGAAGCCTCGACCGACCCCGCGCCACGAGCGGCGCGCGCCGAGCAGACGGTAGCGGCGCGCGGTGAGCACCTCTCCCACCAACGACGGATCGAGCCCGTACGCCGCACCGGACAGCCCGGCGACCAGCGCACCACCGGGCTGGACGTCCGCGCGAGTCAGCCGGCTCACCCGCGTCGATGCGAGCACCACGGCCACGAGGCCCAGGACCACCAGGCCGCCGGCGACCAGGCTGGCGGACGACCGCTCGACCGACACCTGCCAGGACCACCCGAGCGCCACCGCCGCCGCGAGCACGACGGCCACGGCGAGCAGCAGGTCACCCACCACCGCGACCGTGCGACGGGCGCCGGGGTGCGGCTGAGCGGCGGTCGCGGCGGCGGTGGCGAGCAGGCCCACCCCCGCTGCCCCGACCAGGACCGTCACGACCGTCGCCGCCGAGGCGGTCGTCCCCGTCATCGCGAGGCCTGGCAGCGCCACGGTCGTCACGACCGCCACGCCCACGGCGGCGGCGAACGCGCGGCGGAGGAGGCCGCCACGGGCCACCGGGGTCGCGAGCACCCACTGGCCGAACGCGGCGTCGCTCACCACCGGACCGATCGAGGCGAGCGCCCGGAGGACGACGCCGACCGTGCCGACGGCGGCCACCACCGGCAGCTCCTCGCGGACGACCCCGCACCCCGCGGTGGGGCAGCCGAGCAGCTCGTGGTGGACCTGGGCGATCGCCGCACCGACGACGACCCCGAGCATGAGGAGCGAGAAGATCGCGACGTACGCGTCCTCCGCGACCTGCAACCACGTGCGGTTGGCGTGGGCTCGGCGCACACGCGTCAGCCGCCGACGCATCGCGCGCGGCGACGGGACGGGCTGCGCCGGGGCGACCGAGGTGGTCACGCGCCGAGCTCGAGCACGTCGTCTCCCACGGCTGCGGCGAGGTCCGGGTCGTGGGTCGCCATCACGATCGCGGCACCCCCGCGCTTGTCGTCGAGCAGGCGGTTGGCCAACCACTCCTGGCCGTCGGTGTCGAGGCGCTGCTCCGGCTCGTCGAGCACCAGCAGCCGGTACGGCCGGACGAAGGCCGTCGCCAGGGCGAGGCGCTGCCGCTGGCCGGACGACAGCGTGCCGGGGAACTGGTCGCGCACGGCGGCGATGCCGACCGCCTCCAGCACCGCCTCCGCCCGATCCGGCGGCTGGCCGTGGGCGCGAGCAAGGAGGTCGAGATGTTCGAGGACGGTGAGGTCGGGGAAGAAGTCCAGGTCACCGAGGACGGTGGCCACGTCCGCACGGAACCGCGGGTCGGACTCGTCCACGCGGCGGCCGTCGTACGACACCGTGCCCGACGTCGGCGGGTCGCCGACGAGGCAGCGCAGGAGCGTGGTCTTGCCCGACCCGTTCGGGCCACGCAGCACCAGGCAACGACCGGCCCGGACGTGGAACGTCACGTGGTCGAAGACGACGCGGTGCCCGTAGGCGTGCTGGAGATCGTCGACCGAGACCAGTGGGGGAGGTGTCTTCTTCGACTTGCGGCTCACCGCGTCAGTCTGCCACCGGCTTCCGAGGCGCCGGCGACGCCGTCGACGCTCGACAGCCGTCGGCCAGAATGGGAAGGTGAGCGGGCGCTCAGTCGCTCACCCCCCCTGCTCCAGGAGCCCGCATGGCCGAGATCCACGGCACGTACGACGACCGTTTCCAGCCGCTGGTCGATGAGCTCGCCCGACGCGTGGACGCCGGCGAGGAGGTGGGAGCCTCTCTCGCCGTCGTGCAGGACGGCCGCCTGGTGGTCGACGTCTGGGGAGGCCATGCCGACGCCGGACGGACCACGCCGTGGGTCGAGGACACCGTCACCAACGTCTGGTCGTGCACCAAGACGGTGACCGCGCTCGCCGCCCTCGTGCTGCACGACCGCGGGCTGCTCGACGTGCACGAGAAGGTGGCGACGTACTGGCCGGAGTTCGCTGCGAACGGCAAGGCCGACGTCGAGGTGCGTCACCTGCTCGCCCACACCTCCGGCGTCGCGGCCATGGACCCGCCGTGCGTCGTCGAGGACCTCTTCGACTCTCGGCGCGCGGCGGAGAGGTTCGCCGCACAGGCGCCCTGGTGGGAGCCGGGGACGGCGTCCGGCTACCACGCGATGAACTACGGCCACCTCGTCGGTGAGGTCGTACGCCGGGTCACCGGCCAGACGCTCAAGGAGTTCGTCGCCGCGGAGATCGCCGGCCCGCTCGGTGCCGACTTCACCATCGGGTTGCCGCGCGACGCGTACGACCGCGTGAGCGACATCATCGCCCCGACAGGTGTGGAGTTGCCTCCCGGCGTGCAGCCCGGTCCGCTCGCGATGCAGACGCTCGGCGGCCCGCCGCTGCACGCGAACGTCGCGCTCACCGATGCCTGGCGCAGCGCCGACATCGGTGGGGCGAACGGCCACGGCAACGCTCGGTCCCTCGCGACGATCCAGTCGGCGGTGAGCCACGACGGCATCGCCGTCGGCGGGCACAAGCTCCTCGGTCCGGAGACGATCGAGCTGGTCTTCGACGAGCAGGTCGAGGGTCGCGACCTCGTGCTGGGCGCGCCGCTCCGATGGGGCATCGGCTATGCCCTCGTGGACCGGGCGACACAGCCGTACCTTCCTGACGGTCGGATCTGCCACTGGGGAGGGTGGGGCGGCTCGTACGTCGTGAACGATCTCGACCGCCGGGTCACGGCGACGTACGCGATGAACCGGATGAGCAACGGCCTGCTCGGGTCGCGCCGCGGCGAGGGCTACCTCCGCGCGGTGTACGCCTGCCTGGACGCGTGACGTTCACGCGCCGAGGAGCTTGCGGAGCAGGTCGACCAGGCGGTCTCGCTCGTCGCTGGTGAGGCGTGCCGTCGCGTCGGCCTGCGCGGCGGCGAGGATCCGGTCCAGCGCCCCGAGCCGCGTGCGGCCGGTGGGGGTCAGTGCGATGAGGTTGCGGCGCCGGTCCTCCGAGTCGGGCTCGCGCACGACCAGCCCCTCGTTGCCGAGGATGTCGAGCAGGCGCACCATGTCGCTGCGGTCGACCCCGATGCTGTCGCTGAGCGCCGACTGGCTCATCGGTCCGCGCTCGTCGAGAGCGACGAGGACGGCGTAGTGGCTGCGGTGCGCGCCGGCTTCGCCGAGTGCTGCAGCGACGATGCGGCCGCTCGCCGACGCCGCCTGTGCGAGGAGCCAGCTCGGGAGTGCGGTCATCCGTCGAGGGGCATGGGCGAGATCCATGGCAGCAGGGTACTCGGAGTCATGGGTTGAACGAATCATGGGTATGGCCTATCGTTGGATATCCCAACGAATGACAGGGCCGCCCATGACCACCACTCCGACCACCCGTGACTCCCACACCGACCGCGTTGATCTCGTCGACCTCGTCTCGCGCCTCGGCCGGTGTCTCGACACGCGTGACTTCGACGGCCTGCGAGACGTCTTCGCAACGGACGGGCGCGTCGTCACGCTCGGCGGCACCGCGGAGGGGCACGACGCCCTCGTGGCGCAGGCTGCGCGGAAGCACTCGCAGGGCAACGTCTGGCACAGCGTGACCGGGCACGTGATCGACCTCGACGGCGACACTGCGACGATCCGGGCGAACCTGCTGGTCGCCTTCGCCGAGGGCGTCGCAGACCCGGCGCCGTTCCTGCTCGGGGAGGTCTACGACATGGAGGCACGGCGCGGCGACCGGGGCTGGCGGCTCACACGCATGAGCGCGACACCGGTCTGGTCGCTCAACAACCGGTTGCCCGCGGCCTGAGGTCGAGCGAGCCCTAGGCTGGCACCGTGACCGCCCCGTACGCCGTCCCCGGAGCCACGCACGTCTACTCCGGCAAGGTCCGCGACCTCTACGAGCTCGACAACGGCAACCTGCTCATGGTCGCCAGCGACCGGATCTCGGCGTACGACCACGCGCTCGACCCGCCGATCCCCGACAAGGGCGAGATCCTCACGCGGATGTCGCTGTGGTGGTTCGACCAGCTCCGCGACGTCGCGCCCAACCATGTCATCTCGACCGACGTGCCCGACGTCGTCGCCGGCCGCGCGATCGAGGTCGAGCGGCTCGACATGGTGCAGGTCGAGTGCATCGCCCGGGGCTATCTGACGGGCTCGGGGCTCAGCGACTACCGCGCCACGGGTGTCGTGTCGGGCATCGTGCTGCCCGTCGGGCTGACCGACGGCTCCCCGCTGCCCGAGCCGATCTTCACGCCCAGCACGAAGGCGGCCTACGGCGGCCACGACGAGCCCATCTCGTACGAGCAGGTTGCCGGTCTCGTCGGGGAGGACCTCGCGGCGCAGCTGCGTGACCTCACGCTCGAGGTCTACCGCCGCGGTGAGGCGATCGCCCGTGAGCGCGGGATCATCGTCGCCGACACCAAGATCGAGATCGGCCTGCGGTCCGACGGCACGCTGGTCCTCGCCGACGAGCTCCTCACCCCGGACTCCTCCCGGTTCTGGCCGGCCGACCGGTGGGAGCCCGGCCACGTCCAGCCGTCGTACGACAAGCAGTTCGTCCGCGACTGGCTGACCTCGTCCGAGTCGGGGTGGGACCGCGCGGGAGACTCGGCCCCGCCGCGGCTCCCCGACGACGTCGTCGAGAAGACGCGCGCCCGCTACGTCGAGGCGTACGAGACCCTCACGGGCGAGACCTTCTAGTTGCGTTCCCGTCACGTCTGCCGCCCTCTCGGACCGGCTCGACGTGTTCCATGTCACTCTTGGGGCACCCGCACCGGCCGGTAGCCCCGCGGCTCCCCGGTGCAACCCCTGACGGACACCACGAACAGGAGCACTGCGGTGAGCAACCTGGCCTCCCTTCTCGAACGCTCGGCGACGTCGTACCCCGAGCGGGCCGCGATCGTCTTCGGTGACATGCGCCTGACCTACCCCCAGGTCGACGCGGCCGCGAACCAGGTCGCCAACCTGCTGGCGTCGCGTGGCATCGGCCGCGGCGACAAGGTCGCGCTGTCCTGCCCGAACCTCCCGTACTTCTCGGTCGTCTACTACGGCATCCTCAAGGCCGGTGCGACGGTCGTGCCTCTCAACGTCCTGCTCAAGGGGCGCGAGGTCGCGTACCACCTCGGCGACTCCGACGCGCGGGCGTACTTCGCCTTCCAGGGGACGCCCGAGCTGCCGATCGGTCAGGAGGCGTGGGACGGCTTCAACGCGACCGAGGGGTGCGAGCACTTCTTCCTGATCACGGCCGACCCGACTGCTCCGTCGCCGATCGAGGGCGCGGAGACCTTCGGTGCCGCGGTCGGCAACCAGCCGCCGACGTTCGACACGGTCGAGACCGCCGACTCCGACACCGCGGTGATCCTCTACACCAGCGGGACGACCGGTCAGCCCAAGGGTGCGGAGCTCTCGCACTCCAACATGATCAGCAACGCCCTCATCGGTGACCGGCTCTTCGGGGCCGACGCGGACGACCCGCACGTCTACCTCTGCGTGCTCCCGCTGTTCCACTCGTTCGGGCAGACGGTGATCCAGAACTCGGGCTTCGCCTATGGCGGGACCATCGTGATGCTCCCGCGCTTCGAGGCGGAGGCGGCGCTCCAGCTCATGGTCAAGGAGGGCGTGACCTTCTTCGCCGGCGTCCCCACGATGTACTGGGGGCTTCTCGGCGCACTCGAGGGCAGCGACGTCACCGCCGAGCAGGTCGCCCGTACGTTGAAGACGGCTGCCGCCGGTGGGTCGTCGCTCCCGGTGGAGATCATCAAGGAGTTCACGGCACGCTTCGGCATCGACATCCTGGAGGGGTACGGCCTCTCCGAGACCTCTCCGGTCGCCAGCTTCGCTCCGCTGGGCCAGCCCCCGCGTGCCGGGTCGATCGGCACCCCGATCCCCGACGTCGAGATGAAGCTCATCGACCCGGAGTGGAAGGAGATCACCGAGGTCGGCGAGATCGGTGAGATCGCGATCAAGGGCCCGAACGTCATGAAGGGCTACTACAACCGCCCCGAGGCGACCGCCGAGGTGATCAAGGACGGGTGGTTCCGGTCGGGCGACCTCGCGAAGAAGGACGAGGACGGCTACTACTACATCGTCGACCGCGCCAAGGACATGATCATCCGCGGCGGCTTCAACGTGTACCCGCGCGAGCTGGAGGAGGTGCTGATGTCGCACCCGTCGGTCTCGCTGGTCGCGGTCGTCGGTGTGCCGCACGACAGCCACGGCGAGGAGGTCAAGGCCGTCGTCATCAAGAACCCCGGCGACGAGACGACCGAGGAGGAGCTGATCGCGTGGGCCAAGGAGCAGATGGCGGCCTACAAGTACCCCCGCATCGTCGAGTTCCGTGACCAGCTCCCGATGACGAGCACCGGCAAGATCCTCAAGCGCGAGCTCTGACCCGTACGCCCCGTCCCCGTCCGCCCCGTCCGCGTTTCGATGGGTTCCGGTCGCTCTCCCGGTGAGAAACCGACCGCAACCCATCACAACGGGGACGGGGCGGCGACGGCGGCCCCGCTAGACTCGGGGCCGGAAACCCGTACCGCCTCCCAAGGAGTGCCACCGTGGCTCGTGTCGTCGTCGACGTCATGCCCAAGCCCGAGATCCTCGACCCCCAGGGCAAGGCGGTGCACGGTGCGCTCGACCGCCTCGGATTCGCCGGGGTCGCCGACGTCCGTCAGGGCAAGCGGTTCGAGCTGGAGGTGGAGGGCGAGATCACCGAGGAACGCCTCGCGGAGATCCGCAACATCGCCGAGACTCTCCTCTCGAACCCCGTGATCGAGGACTTCGCGGTCCGGATCGAGGAGTCGATCGTGCCCGAGGGCCCGGCCGCATGAGAGTCGGCGTCGTCACCTTCCCCGGCTCGCTGGACGACATCGACGCCCAGCGTGCCGTACGCCTCGCCGGTGCCGAGCCCGTCGCGCTCTGGCACGGCGACCACGACCTGCGGTCCGTCGACGCGGTCGTGCTCCCCGGCGGGTTCTCGTACGGCGACTACCTCCGCTGCGGCGCCATCGCCCGCTTCGCGCCGGTGATGACCGAGGTCGTCGCGGCGGCGCACGAGGGCATGCCGGTTCTCGGCATCTGCAACGGCTTCCAGATCCTGTGCGAGTCGCACCTCCTCCCCGGAGCCCTGATCCGCAACGACCACCGCAAGTTCGTCTGCCGCGACCAGCGGCTCCGCATCGACAACGCCGCCACTGCCTGGACCAGCGCGTACGAGGCGGGCGACGAGGTCGTCATCCCGCTCAAGAATGGTGAGGGTGGCTTCGTCGCCGACGACCTGGTGCTCGACGTCCTGGAGGGCGAGGGGCGTGTGGTCGCGCGCTACGTCGGCGACAACCCCAACGGCTCGATGCGCGGCATCGCCGGGATCACCAACGAGCGCGGCAACGTGGTGGGCCTCATGCCGCACCCCGAGCACGCGGTCGAAGACCTGTGCGGCCCGGGCACCGACGGGCTGGGCTTCTTCACGTCGGTGCTGACCGCGCTCGTCAGGTAGCCGGGCGGCCGGCGTCGTACGAAGGAGCATCATGGTGCAGGTAGAAGGCAACGTCGAGGTCGGGGACAACGCCGACGACAGCCGGTACGACCTCCTGGTCGACGGCGAGCTCGGCGGGACCATCGTCTACCGGGACCCGCGTCGCGGTGTGCGCCAGCTCGTGCACACCGAGGTGAAGCCCGAGCTGAGCGGGCGTGGCCTCGCCGCGGTGGTCGCGAAGGCCGCTCTCGACGACATCCGCGCCAAGGGCTGGAAGGTCGTCGCGACCTGCCCCTACATCGCCTCCTACGTCGGCAAGCACCCCGAGTACGAGGACCTGGTCGAACCCCGCTGACCCGTCCCGGACGTGGATCCCGGCGTTCGAGTCGCGGAGCGTCCTCGATCGGGTGAGGATCGGAGGGCCCCCGAACGACGTCGAAGCGAGCCGCACTCGGGGGTCTTGTCCATGATCACGAAGCTCGTCCTGTGGACGGTCACCGCATCGGTGGTCGCCACGCTGAGCCTCGTGGGAGGTGCAGGGAAGGGGCCGACCGGTGATCCTGCGGAGAGCCTGGAGCGCATGCTCGTCGCGATGGGCAGCGCTGACTACGAGGCCGCGTGCGAGATGATGGCCCACCGTCAGGGCCCGCTCACCGACGATGCTCGCTCCGAGTGCGCCGAGACGATGCGGGTCTACGCCGAGGGGATCAGGCCCGGCGCCGTACGCCGGCTGCGCGACGTGGAGGTGTCGGAGGTCCCGGCTCACGGCTCGCGGGTCGAGATCCCCGGCGCCGACATCGTCGGTGCTCCGGCTCCCTTCAGCGAGGACGTCTACGAGCTGGTCCGTGTCGAGGACAAGTGGTACGTGGTGGCGGGCTGACGTGCGAGCTTCCCCCGAGCGCTCCGTCCCGAGACCCCTGGTGGTCCTGGCCGCGCTCGTCTTCGCGGCGACCGGGGTCGCCCTGATCACGCTCGCTATCGGGCTCGGCTCGGTCGGAGTCGACGGGCACGGTGCGGCTTCCGCGTCGGTGGCCCCTCCGCCGAGGTCACCGACGGCCGCCCTCGAGCAGATGCTCACCGCGTTGGGCCGCGAGGACGTGCGTGCGGCGTGCGAGGTCGCGGCGCCGGACGGCTTCCCGATCAGGTCGCGGGAGGCGCTCGCACGGTGCGAAGGTCAGCTGCGCGACCAGCTCGACGACCTCGATCGTCGCCTCCTCGCGGCATACCGCGGGATCGAGGTGCGGGGCGCGCGCGTGGACGGCAACAGCTCGACGGTGCACCCGCGCCAGATCGCCGGTGCTCCGGTCAGCATGGGCAACGCGGTGTTCGCCCTCGTCGAGGCCGGCGGGGTCTGGTACGTGATCGTCTGAGGCGGTGGTCCGTCGATCGGGATCGGCGGCATGAGGGGCGGCAACATGGGCCATCCTGAAAGGATGTTCCTCCGCACTCCCCGCCTCCCGAAGAACGTCGCGCTCCTCGGGCCGGCGTTCGTCGCCGCGGTCGCGTACGTCGATCCGGGCAACGTGGCCACGAACGTCACCGCGGGGGCGACGTTCGGCTACACGCTGGTGTGGGTGGTCGTCCTCGCGAACGCGATGGCGGTCGTGGTCCAGTACCTGTCCGCCAAGCTGGGCCTGGTCACCGGGCGGTCTCTCGCGACGCACATGGGTGAGACGCTCCCGCGCCCGGCGCGGATCGCCTACTGGCTGCAGGCGGAGGCCGTCGCGATCGCCACCGACGTCGCGGAGGTGGTCGGCGGCGCGCTCGCGCTCTACCTTCTCTTCGACCTCCCGCTGGTCTCCGGCGCCCTCGTGACCGTCGCTGTCTCGATGGTGGTCCTGCGGGTCGGCGACCGGTTCGGGCAGAGCGCGCTCGAACGCGTCGTGATGGCGTTCCTGCTGCTCATCGCGGTCGGGTTCACCGCCGGTCTCGTGGTCGCCCCGCCTGAGCCCGCCGCCGTCGCCGAAGGGCTCGTGCCCACCTTCGCCGGGACGGAGAGCGTGCTGCTCGCGTCCGCGATCATCGGGGCCACGGTGATGCCGCACGTGATCTATCTGCACTCCGGACTCACCGCCGGGCGGCTCGGGCGGCGTGGCGAGCGCCGGACGATCTCCGAGCTGCTCGCTGTGACGCGGATCGACGTGGTGGTCGCCCTCGTCATCGCCGGCTCGCTGAATCTCGCGTTGCTCCTGATGGCCGCGTCGAGCCTGTCCGGCCTGGAGGGGACGGACACGCTCGAGGGGGTGCACGCCCTGATGACCTCCGAGCTCGGGTCGGGTGTCGCGCTGCTCTTCGCCGTGGCGCTCCTGGGTTCTGGCCTCGCCTCGACCTCGGTGGGGTGTGCGGCGGGCGCGGAGGTGATGCACGGGCTGCTCCGCATCCGCGTGCCGGTGGTCGCCCGGCGGATCGTCACGGTGATCCCCGCGCTGGTGATCCTCGTGCTCGGGGTCGAGCCGTCGTGGGCGCTGGTGGGCTCACAGGTCGTGCTCTCGATGGGCATCCCGTTCGCGCTGGTGCCCTTGCTGTGGCTCACCGCACGACCCGCGGTGATGGGAGAGGCGGTCAACCGGCGGATCACGACGGCGCTCGCTGCCCTGGTCGCGACGTTGGTGATCGTGCTCAACGTGGCGCTCCTGGTGCTGACCTTCGCCTGAGACCGACACCGGCGTCGGGGAGACAGCACCGGTTGTCGGCGGTCCGCACTAGGCTCCCCGCCATGGATCAACGGGTCAGCTTCCTCACTCTGGCCGTGGCCGACGTCGCTGCGAGCCGCACGTTCTTCGTCGACGGTCTGGGCTGGACGGCGAGCCTCTTCGTCCCCGGGGAGGTGCTGATGATCAAGGTCGCCGACCGGGTCGTCCTGTCACTGTGGGACCGCCGTGCGTTCGAGGAGGAGGTCGGGCCGATCGCGACAGGCGGCGGCTTCGCGCCGATGACGCTCGCGCACAACGTCGCCACCCCCGCCGAGGTCGACGAGGTCCTGGAGGAGGCCGTCGCCGCCGGAGCAGCTCTCCGCTCGCCCGGCACCCGGCGGGAGTGGGGCGGCTACAGCGGATACTTCCTCGACCCTGACGGCTACGCGTGGGAGGTCGCCTACAACCCGGGCGAGATCGGGCGCGACCTCCTGCCCTGAGACGGTCTCTTGGCCCCGCAGTTAGGGTGCCTGACATGAGCATCGTGGCGCAGCCGGAGTCGTCCGCCACCAAGGGCCGGCGCGCCCCTCTCGCGTTCGAGGTCGTCTCCAGCGACCGGCTCACCCGGCACATCCAGCGTGTCGTGCTCGGCAGCCGTCAGTTCGACGAGTTCGCCCGCAGGTTCGGTGGATTCACCGACTCCTACGTCAAGCTCGTGTTCCTCGTCGACGGTGTGGACTACCCCGATCCGCTCGACCTCGACGTCGTCCGTGGCTCCTACCCGCCCGAAGCCCAGCCCGTCGTCCGGACCTACACCCTCCGCAGGATCGACGTCGAGCACTGCCGCATCACCATCGACTTCGTCGTCCACGGTGACTCCGGTGTCGCCGGCCCCTGGGCAGTCCGAGCCGTGCCTGGCGACGTGCTGCACCTGACGGGCCCTGGAGGCGCGTACGCCCCGGACCCGTCCGCCGCGTGGCACCTGCTTGCGGGTGACGAGGCGGCGCTGCCCGCGATCCAGGCCGCGCTCGAGGCGATGCCTGCCGGTGCCCGGGTCCACGCCTACGTCGAGGTCGACGGTCCCGAGGACGAGCAGCCGGTGGTCTCCGAGGCCGACGTGACGCTGACGTGGTTGCACCGTGACGGAGCGCCCGCCGGCACCACCACGCTCCTTGCCGACGCCGTCCGCGCCCACGACTGGGCGGCCGGTGAGCCGCACGTGTTCGTGCACGGCGAGTGCGGTCTTCTCAAGCAGCTCCGCTCCTACCTTCTCCATGAGCGGGGCGTGCCGCGCGAGCGACTCTCGCTGTCGGGCTACTGGCGCTGCGGCGAGACCGAGGAGGGCTTTCGGGCCTGGAAGAGCGCCCAGCCCAAGGTCTGACACGGCGCCTGGGCCGTGCCGCGGCTCAGAAGTAGTCGGTCATGTACGGCGTCGCCGCGAAGGCCGCATCGAGCAGCGGGTCGTCCTCCGGGTCGCCTCCGTCGGCGAGCCCCGACGCGCGCAGGGTGGCGAGCGGCGTCCCACCGAAGAGCGCCGCGGCCCCGCGCGGCCCGAGCGCCACGCCGCCCGCCCCTTCGGTACGGCGCAGCACCCCCTGACCACCGGACACCACGAGCAGGTGTCGACCCGACGAGCCTTCGTGGAGCGGATCGGTGAGGACCAGGGGCACCTCGACGTCGATCGCGGCGGGGAAGCCGCGGGCGGCGACGGCCGCAGGGGCGTCGACCAGCCGCAGCATCCACCACTGCGTCTGGTGCACGGCCACCTCGTTGTCGGTCAGCATCCAGAACAGCGGGTCGTGCGGCCCCAGGGCGACCCGTACCAAGGACCGCGTGGACGACCCGGACCCGACGAGCCGCCACAACGCCCGCAGCGTCGAGGTCGATGCGGCACCCAGAGTCTGGACGTCCAGGTGGTCACCTGCGAAGGCGTACGAGACGACCCCGTCGTCGGCGAGGTAGGTCAGGATCTCGTCGTCGGCCAGGTCGACGGCCACCTCGACGGGATCCCAGTCGAAGGGGCCGCTCTGGCGACGCGCCTCGTATCCGGCCGCGAGGAGGCGGGTCAGCTCGGCGGCGTCCTCAGGCCCGCCGCGGCGGAGCCGGACCGGCTCTCCGGACAACCGCCTCAGCGCCTCGGTCGAGACGTCGACGACCCGCCGGGTGCCGGTGATCTCGTAACCGACCGCGCGGTACGGAGCAGTCGTCGCCGGATAGAGCGCAGAGACCAGGAACCCGAGCTCGCGGGAGCGCTCGAGCACCGCGCGCATGAGCGCTGAGCCGACGCCGCTCCCACGGTGCTCGGGCGCCACCACGACGCCGCCGATCCCCGCCATCGGCAGGCGACGCCCTCCCCACCACTGCCCGAAGGCGTTGATGCGCGCTGTCGCGACGACCGTGCTGCCGTCGTAGGCCGCCAGCTGTCGACCGACGTCGACGGCTCGCGCGACCATGCCCTTCCACTGGTCGACGTCGGTCGACGAGAGCGGACCGAAGGACCGCGAACGGACGTCGAGCGCCGCATCGAGGTCGTCGAGGCCGAGGTCACGAATCTCCACCGCACGACCGTAGTGGCTGCCTGAGCCGCGAGCGATGGAAATACGCGAGGTCCGGGAGGCTGCCGGTGGTTAGCGTCGTGGCATGCACATCATCGAGGTCGGCACGACCGACAACATCGAGGGAGCGGCGTACGGGGCGGGCGTCTCGATCATCCAGTCGGACTCCCAGGTCGAGGGCAGCGGCCCGCGGCTGCACACCCATCCGTACGCCGAGACGTTCCTGATCCATGCCGGGAGCGCACTGTTCACCGTCGACGGTGAGGAGCTCGTGGGGCGTGCAGGCCACGTGATCGTCGTCCCGCCCGACACCCCGCACAAGTTCCGCGTCCTGCCGGGCGGCTACCGCGCGACACACATCCACGCCAACGACACCTTCGTGACGGACTGGCTGGAGTAGGCGCCTGGCAGCGACGACTACGCTGGTGCCGTGACCGACGCGCCTGCCGCCACCATTCCCTCCGCGAAGCCCCGCCTCGACACCGTCGAGAACGCCGCCGCCACCCCAGACCGGGAGCTGCCGTGGGCGGAGCTGGGACTGAAGCCCGATGAGTACGAGCAGATCGTCGAGATCCTGGGGCGCCGCCCGACCGGCGCCGAGCTCGCGATGTACTCCGTGATGTGGAGCGAGCACTGCTCCTACAAGTCGAGCAAGGTGCACCTCAAGAAGTTCGGCGAGCTCCCCCAGGAGACGCCGCTCGGCAGGACGCTAGCCGGGATCGGTGAGAACGCCGGCGTGATCGACGTCGGCCAGGGCTACGCGGTCACCTTCAAGGTCGAGTCCCACAACCACCCCAGCTACGTCGAGCCGTACCAGGGCGCCGCCACCGGTGTCGGCGGCATCGTCCGCGACATCCTCGCGATGGGCGCCCGCCCAGTTGCGGTGATGGATCCCCTGCGCTTCGGCCCCCTCGACGCCCCGGACACCAGGCGTGTGATGCCGGGGATCGTCGCCGGCGTCGGGGGCTACGGCAACTGCCTCGGTCTGCCGAACATCGGGGGCGAGGTCGTCTTCGACGAGACCTATCTGGGCAACCCGCTCGTCAACGCCCTCTGCGTCGGCGTCCTGCGCCACGAGCAGCTGCACACCGCTCACGCGTCGGGCGAGGGCAACAAGGTCGTCCTGTACGGCGCTCGCACCGGCGGCGACGGCATCGGCGGTGTCTCGGTGCTCGCGTCGGAGACCTTCAGCGACTCAGGGCCGACGAAGCGCCCGAGCGTCCAGGTCGGCGACCCCTTCATGGAGAAGCTGCTCATCGAGTGCACGCTCGAGCTCTTCGACGCCGGCGTGGTGGCCGGCATCCAGGACCTCGGCGGCGCCGGTCTGTCGTGCGCGACGAGCGAGCTCGCCAGTGCCGGTGACGGCGGGATGCACGTCGAGCTCGACACGGTCCCGCTGCGCGACTCCACGCTCTCTCCGGAGGAGATCCTCATGAGCGAGTCGCAGGAGCGGATGATGGCGGTCGTGGAGCCCGACCACCTCGACGCCTTCATGGAGATCTGCGCGAAGTGGGACGTCGAGGCCACCGTCGTCGGTGAGGTCACCACGACAGGGCGCCTGGTCATCGACTGGCACGGCGAGACCGTCGTCGACGTGCCGCCGCGCTCGGTCGCGCACGACGGCCCGACCTACGAGCGCCCGTACGCCCGGCCCGCCTGGCAGGACGCGCTGCAGGCCGACACCGCCGCCACGCTGGCACGTCCGTCGAGCGGCGACGAGCTGCGGGCCGCGCTCCTCGACGTCCTCGGCTCTCCGAACCAGGCCGACAAGTCGTGGGTCACCGACCAGTACGACCGCTACGTCCGGGGCAACACCGTCCTGGCGCAGCCCGAGGACGCCGGTGTGGTCCGGATCGACGAGGAGACCAACCTCGGCGTCGCGCTCTCGACCGACTGCAACGGACGCTTCGCCAAGCTCGACCCGTACGCCGGCGCGCAGCTCGCCCTCGCGGAGTCGTACCGCAACGTCGGGGTCGCGGGTGCCCTGCCGCTGGCGGTGACCGACTGCCTCAACTTCGGCTCTCCGGAGGACCCGGCCGTGATGTGGCAGTTCGAGCAGGCCACGTCGGGTCTCAAGGACGCCTGCGCCGCGCTCGGCATCCCGGTCACCGGCGGCAACGTGTCGTTCTACAACCAGACCGGCGAGACGGCGATCCTGCCCACCCCGGTCGTGGGTGTGCTCGGCGTGATGACCGACGTCACCAAGCGGGTGAGGCAGGGCTTCGCCGCCGAGGGTGACGTGGTCCTCCTGCTCGGCACCACGCGCGAGGAGCTCGACGGTTCGGCGTGGTCGCAGGTGGCGCACGGCCACCTGGGTGGACGTCCGCCCCAGGTCGACCTTGCGGCCGAGAAGGCGCTCGCGGACCTGATGGTGGAGGTGGCGCGGCGTGAGCTCGCCACCGCCGCGCACGACCTCTCCGACGGCGGCCTGGCCATCGCCCTCGCCGAGGCGGTGATCCGCCACGGTGTCGGCGCGACGGTGTCGCTCGACGGCGGGCCCTTCGGTGGGGACGACTTCGTGCCGCTGTTCTCCGAGTCCACGGCCCGGGCCCTGGTGGCGGTCGCGCCCGACCACGTCGAGGGGTTCACCGACCTTGCCGCGTCGTACGGCGTCCCGGTCACGCGGATCGGTGAGACCGGAGGAGAGGCGCTGACGGTCGAGGGGGCGTTCTCCGTCCCGGTGGCGGAGCTTCGAGACCGCTGGTCGACCACCATCCCGGCCGCCATGGGGGCCTGAGCGCCGGTGTTCCCCACCCGCGCCTACCGGGCGGACGCCGAGGCGGTCGTGTCGCTGCGCGACGACCTCGCACGGTGGCAGCTCGGGTCAGGCATCACCCAGTGGCAGCCCGGTGAGATTACGGCGGACGAGGTGCGCGACCAGATCGCCCGGCAGCAGTGGTGGGTCGTCCGTGACGACGGAGCGATCAGCGCGACGGTCCGGGTGCTCGAGGCCGACCCCGCCATCTGGGACGATCTCGTCGATCCTGCGGCCGACGACGCGCTGTACGTGCACGGGCTGATGGTGCGGAGGGCCCACCGTGGACGCGGGCTCGGTGGAGCGCTGCTGGACTGGGTGGCCGGTCGCGCCCGCGACGCGGGGCGTACCAGCGTTCGGCTCGACTGCGCGGCGGCCAACGCCGGGCTTCGTGCGTACTACGCCGACCTCGGGTTCGTCGAGCGCGGCGATCGTGAGTTCCCAGGGCGGTGCAAGACCCTGGCACGGTTCGAGAAGCCGGTCGGCTGACCCCTCAGCGTCCGGTGCCGGCGAGGTCGGTGTCGCTCTCTGACGCGAGGTAGGTCCCGTGTCCCTCGACGACCAGCCCGTCGCGGAGCCGCAGCACCTCGCACACGAGCCCGCCCTTCTGGTTGCGGTAGTGGATGACGAGGGTGTCCAGCCCGGCGTACGCGCCGAGCACCTCGAACCGCAGGTCCGGCACGTGACGGAGGCCTTCGGTCCAGTAGTGCCGCAGGGCCCCCTTGCCGCGCAGCACACCGGCGCTGTCGGGGAGGAGCGCAGCGGCGACGGGCGAGCTGAAGACGACGTCGTCGGCGAAGTGGGCGAGAACGGCCTCGACGTCGTGGGCGTTCCAGGCGGCGCACCACTGGTCGGCGAAGGCGCGTGGGTGTGACGGCTCCATCAGTCCACCGTAGAGCGGCCGACGGACAGCGCTCCACTGCCGACGCGTGGCACACTCTCCACCCATGTGGACACCGTGGTCCCGTCGCTCGCTCGGGTCGGCCGAGGACCGGGCGACGTACGAGACGCTGCACACGGCCTCGCTGGCCGCGCCGGCGCTGCGCCGGGGCCTCGACGAGGACAGCGCCTCCGCCTCGCTCAAGCACCTGCGGACGCTCCTCGGCGCACCGTCGGTCGCGCTCACCGACACCGAGCAGGTCCTCGCGGTCGAGGGCTCCCGCGAGCGGCGCTCGGACGCGATGGAGCTCGCGAGACAGGCGATCGCGGCTGGCGCCACGCAGGCGTTCAGCACCCCGCACGCGCACTACCCGCACGCGATCGTGGCACCGCTGACCGTCGAGGACACCGTCGTCGGTGCCCTCGTGGTGAGGTCACCGACCAGCTCGGCCGGTCTGGCCCGCGCGACGACGGAGGTCGCGCGCTGGATGTCCAGCCAGCTCGAGCTGGCCGAGCTCGACAAGTCCCGTACCGCGCTGATGGAGGCCGAGCTGCGGGCGCTGAGAGCCCAGATCTCACCGCACTTCGTCTACAACTCCCTCGGGGCGATCGCGTCATTCGTCCGGACCGACCCCGAGCGGGCGCGCGAGCTGCTGCTCGAGTTCGCCGACTTCACCCGCTACTCGTTCCGGCGCCACGGGGAGTTCACCACCCTGGCCGACGAGCTGCAGTCGATCGAGCGCTACCTCGTGCTCGAGAAGGCCCGCTTCGGCGACCGCCTCCACGTCACCGTGCAGGTGGCTCCCGAGGTCCTCTCCGTCCGGCTCCCCTTCCTCTCGATCCAGCCGCTGGTCGAGAACGCCGTACGTCACGGGCTGGAACGCAAGGCCGACGGCGGCACGGTCGTCGTGATCGCCCGCGACGCGGGCAACGAGGCGGTGATCACCGTCGAGGACGACGGGGTCGGGGAGGACCCGGACCGCGTACGCCGTGCCCTCGCCGGCGACAGCGCGGGGGACTCGGTGGGCCTGGGCAACGTCGACGAGCGGATGCGCACCGTCTACGGCAACGCGTACGGGATCGTCATCGAGACCGCGCCGAGCGCCGGCACGAAGGTCACCGTCCGGGTGCCCAAGTACGCGCCGGGCGCCGAGAGATGAGGGTCCGGCCGCACCAGACGTGACGCAGGCCACACCGCACACCTACACTCGTGCGCCATGGGTCTGAACGTTCTCGTCGCCGACGACGAGCAGCCGGTCCTCGACGAGCTCGTCTATCTCCTCGAGCGCGACGAGCGGATCGACCACGTCCGGGCCGTCGGCTCCGGCGCCGACGTCCTGCGAGCGCTGGAGGCCGACCCTGTCGACGCCGTCTTCCTCGACATCGCGATGCCGGCCCTGTCGGGCCTGGAGGTGGCGCGGGTCCTCGCCCGCTTCCGCAGCCAGCCCAAGGTCGTGTTCGTGACCGCGCACGAGGACCACGCCGTCGACGCCTGGGACCTCGACGCGGTCGACTACGTCCTCAAGCCGGTCGCGGAGGATCGTCTCCGCGAGTCCGTCCGCCGGATCTGCGGTGCCCGGTCGCCTCTGACGTCGTCCGCGACGGCGGACGACGACGTCGTCGCGGTCGAGCTCGCCGGCGTCACACGCTTCGTCGCGCGCAACAGCGTGGCCTACGTGGAGGCGCAGGGCGACTACGTCCGGCTCCACACCGTCGAGGGCGACAGCCACCTGCTCCGTACGGCGTTGGTGACCTTGGAGCACGAGTGGGCGTCCGCCGGGTTCGTCCGGATCCACCGCAGTCTGCTGGTGGCGTCGTCGCGGGTGCGGGAGGTGCGGATGATCGCCGGCCGATGCTCCGTCCTCGTCGACGCCGGGGGCCCGCCGTACACCGAGCTGCAGGTCGCTCGCCGCCACACACGCGACCTGCGGGAGCTCGTCCAGCAGCGGTCCCGCTCCGGTGGTGGGGTGTCGTGACGGGCACCGACCCGGCGGTCGACCGGGTCCGCATCACCAGCCCTCACACGACCGCTCGTCCTCGCCGGCGCCGCACGGTCGTGCAGGAGATCGACGAGGAGACTGCCATCGGCGAGGTCTACGTGCGGTCGCTGGTGCGCTCGCAGCTGCGCCTTGCGCTGGTCGTCGCGGCCGTGGTCGCCGCCGCGATCGGGGGACTGCCGATCCTTTTCATGGTCGCCGATCTCGAGGCCGTCCAGGTCGGACCCCTCCCGTTGCCGTGGTGGGTCCTCGGCGTCGGGGTCTATCCGGTGCTGTTCCTGATCGGCTGGGCGTTCGTGGTGGCCTCGGAGCGCAACGAGCGTGCGTTCAGCGATCTCGTCGAACGCCCCTGACCGGGGCAAGGAGCATCCCCCGTGAGCAGCACGTACGCCGCGGTCGCCGTGGCGGTGGTCGCGCTCGCGACCCTCGGCATCGGCCTGTTCGGGCTGCGGTTCAGCAGGACCACCTCCGACTTCTACGTCGCGTCGAGATCGGTGAGCCCGCTCTGGAACTCGTCGGCGATCGGCGGCGAATATCTCTCTGCGGCGTCGTACCTGGGCATCGCCGGATTGATCCTGACCTACGGCGCGGACATGGTGTGGTTCCCGGTCGGGTGGACGGCCGGTTATCTGGTCCTCCTCGCGTTCGTCGCCGCCCCGCTGCGGCGGTCGGGCGCCTACACGCTTCCCGACTTCACGCAGATGCGTGTGCAGTCGACGACCGCGCGCGCGGTCGCGTCGATGCTGGTGGTGGTCATCGGCTGGCTCTATCTCATGCCGCAGTTCCAAGGCGCCGGGCTCGTCCTGCACACCGTGACGGGAGCACCGACGTGGGTCGGGTCGGTGATGGTCGCCGTGATCGTCGTCGTCAACGTGATCTCCGGCGGCATGCGCAGCATCACCTTCGTGCAGGCCTTCCAGTACTGGCTCAAGCTCACCGCGCTGCTGGTGCCGCTGGTGTTCCTGCTGCACGCCTGGACCGACGACGGGAGGCCGACCCCTGCCGACGCCGGGGCCTCGGCAGCCTGGTTGTCGCCGATGGCCGCGGACGCGCCCGGTCTGGCGCTCTATGCGACGTACTCGCTGATCGTGGCGACGTTCCTCGGAACCATGGGCCTTCCGCACGTCGTGGTGCGGTTCTACACCAATCCTGACGGGCGCGCGGCACGCCGGACGACCCTGCTCGTGCTGGCGCTGCTCGGCGTCTTCTACCTCCTTCCGACGGCGTACGGCGTCATCGGCAGGGTCTACGCCGCCGACCTGGTCGCCACCGGCAACACCGACATCGTGGTGCTGGAGCTGCCGATGCGGATGATCGGCGGGTCGCTCGGTGACCTGCTGGGCGCGCTGCTCACCGCAGGTGCGTTCGCCGCCTTCTTGTCGACGTCCTCCGGCCTGACGATGTCGGTCGCCGGGGTGCTCGCCCAGGGATCGGTGGGTCGGCGCGTCCTCGGACCGGTCGCCGGACTGCGCGCCGGCGCCGTGGTGGGCACGGTGTTCCCGCTCGCGCTCGCGCTGGCCTCGGACCAGATCGCGGTCGCGAGCTCGGTCGGCTTCGCCTTCGCGGTAGCCGCGTCCACGTTCTGCCCGCTCCTCGTCCTGGGCATCTGGTGGCGACGCCTGACCGCAGCGGGCGCCGTCGCGGGGATGCTCGCCGGCGGGATCGGCGCCGGAGGTGCGGTCGTCGCGACGATCGTGCGCGGGAGTGACGACGGCTGGCTCGACCTTCTCTTGTCGCGACCCGCCGCCTGGTCGGTGCCGATCGCCTTCGCCACCATGGTGGCCGTCTCGCTGGCGACCCAGAACCGGCGACCCTCCAACGTCGCGCGGACCATGGTCCGGCTGCACACCCCCGAGCGGCTGCTGCTGGATCGGGCGGACGGTCCCTAGCTCGGCCGCTCGATGATGTCGCGGTCGCGGGGCAGCTTGCGGACACCCACCAGCCGCGCCACCGGCCCGGCGAGGAAGAGCAGAAGAAGCCAGAACATCCCGACGCTCGGCGCCACCAGGTCGAGGAGGAATGCGAGCAGCAGCAGGCCCAGGGCGACGAGCCCTCCGCGGACGTCGAGCTGTCCCCGTACATCGCTCCGTTGGAGATCGGGGTGGCGCACGGTGAGCCACTGGATGACGGCCAGGCACGCGCTCGCGACGATCAGCACGCCGATGTAGAGCGAGTTTCCCCCTCTGGTGTCGCTGCTCAGCTCACCGAGGAGCTGGGTCGTGAAGGGGATGAAGACGATGCTGGCCAACCAGACGAAGTTGGTCCAGAGGATGGCGTTGGAGTAGTCGCGCAGATGCTCGAACAGTCGGTGGTGACCGACCCAGAAGTGCGCGATGACCGCGAAGCTGAGCGCGAACGCGACGAACGTCCAGCGTTCGTCGGCCAGCACGGACGCGACCGAGTGGGACCGTCCGTCCGTGACGAGGTCCATGAGGGGAAGCACGAGGAGGGTGATCGCGATCGCGACCGCGGCGTCGGTGAAGTTGACGAGCCGGTCCAGGCCGCGGTCCGTGTGAGTTCCCGCCATCCGTCCACTGTAGGAAGAGCCGGACGATGCGGCGCGGGCAAGCAGCAGCCGCGGACGCGTACCCGGCACCGAGGGGTGCCGAGGACGGCCGCGGCTGCTGGCCGAGAGGTCGTGGGGAGTCGCGTCAGCGACCGCGGCGCCCGGCCTGGGACGAGAACGAGGCAGCCCCACCGGAGCGCGAGGAGCTCGAGCTCGAGGCCGAGCCGCTGCCGCTTCGTGTGGCCGTCCCGCCACCGGAGCGACGTCGACGCGAACCGCTGCTGCTGCGGGCGCCCTCGCCGGAGCGCTGGCCCCCGCCGTTGTTGCCCCGGCCACCACTCCCGCGACCGCCGCTACGGCCACCGTTGCCGCGAGCGCTGGCCGCCGCGGCAGCGACGAGCGCCGGGGGCGGCGAGACGCGCTCGGCCTGCGGGCCGACGAGCGAGCCGATGATCTCGGAACCGGCGGCGACCTCGTGGTCGGTCGGCTTGATCGAGGCCGCGCGCATCAGCGTACGGACGTCGCGGCGCTGCTCGGGTGTCGCGATGGTGACGACGACGCCCGAGGCGCCGGCACGTGCCGTACGGCCCGAGCGGTGGAGGTACGCCTTGTGCTCGGTCGGCGGGTCGACGTGCACGACGAGCGAGACGTCGTCGACGTGGATGCCGCGGGCCGCGATGTCGGTGGCGACCAGGACTCGGACGGTGCCGTCGGAGAACGCCGAGAGATTGCGCTGGCGTGCATTCTGGCTCAGGTTGCCGTGAAGGTCGACGGCCGGGATCCCGGAGTCCGTGAGCTTCTTCGCGAGCTTCTTGGCCGCGTGCTTGGTACGGGTGAAGGCGAGCGTCTTGCCCTCGCCGCCGACCAGCTGGTTGATGAGCGACTGCTTGCCGTCGTGGGTCACGGAGAGCACGTGGTGCTCCATGTCCGGGACGTGCGACGTCGCCTCGTCCACCGAGTGGGTGACCGGGTTGTGGAGGTAGCGCTTGACGAGGGTGTCGATCCCGTTGTCGAGCGTCGCCGAGAAGAGCAGGCGCTGCGCGTCCCGCGGGGTCCGGTCGAGGATCCGCTTGACGCCGGGGAGGAAGCCGAGGTCGGCCATGTGGTCGGCCTCGTCGAGCACGGTGACCTCGATGTCGCTCAGGTCGCAGTGACCCTGAGCCATCAGGTCCTCGAGCCGACCCGGGGTGGCGACGACGACGTCGACACCGTTGCGGAGCTTGGTCACCTGCGGGTTCTGGCCGACGCCGCCGAAGATCGTCATGGTGCGCATCTGCATCGCCTGCGCGAGCGGCTGGAGCGTCTCGTGGACCTGGGTCGCGAGCTCGCGCGTCGGGACGAGGACCAGCGCGCGGGGGTTCTTGGCGCGCCGGCGGCGACCGCTGGCGGCGAGGACGGCGAGCGTCGGCAGGCTGAAGGCGACGGTCTTGCCGGAGCCGGTACGGCCTCGACCGAGCACGTCACGACCCGCGAGCGAGTCGGGCAGGGAGGCCGCCTGGATGGGGAAGGGGGTGGTGATGCCGCGCTCCGCGAGGGAGGCGACGAGAGGTGCAGGTACGCCGAGATCGGCGAAGGTGGGCACAGGGGTGTCCTTCAAGTCGTGGGGGTGGCCGTGATTGCAGCCACTCACGAATGAGGACGGGAGGGCGCGGGGTGCGCGCCGCTCGAGCAGACGACCGCGGACGCCGGATGCGTCCTTCGTCGACAGTACCCGGGATGCGGCCGTGACGACGAATCGAGTGGTGCTGATCACACACGTCCTGACCCTGGGGACCCCTACATTGCGGGGATGGGCACCACGGCCCCGATGGTCGGTGGACACCAACGTGAGACGTCGCCCGTGCCTGCGTACGCACGGGTGCCCGTGCTCTCTGCCGCCGCGGCGCTCGCGGTCGTGCTGCTCGCGACGGCCGGCCGCTACGGCTTCCATCGCGACGAGCTCTACTTCCGGATGCTGGACCCGTCGTGGGGCTACGTCGACCAGCCGCCGCTGATCCCGCTGATCGCCCGCGCGATGACCGACCTGGTCGCCGATGAGCCGTGGGCGCTGCGGCTGCCGGCGATCGCGGCCGTGGTGGCCTCCACGCTGGTGGTCGCCGCGATCGTCCGCGAGCTCGGAGGCGGCGCTCTCGCCCAAGGGCTGTGCGCCTGGACGTTCGCGTTCGCGACGTTCCCGCTCGTGGCCGGGCACGTGCTGATCACGACCTCGCCGGATCTCCTGGCGTGGGTGCTGGCGTCGTGGTTCGTGATCCGCGCCCTGCTCCGCGACGACGGCCGGTGGTGGCTCGCCGTCGGTCTCGTGGTGGGTCTCGCGACCTACGGCCGCCTGCTGATCCCGTGGTTGATCCTCGGCCTGCTCGTCGGCGTGGTGCTGGTCGGTCCCCGGCGGGTGCTGCGGTCGGGCTGGTTCTGGTCCGGCGGCGCGCTCGCCGCGGTCGTCGCCCTCCCGAACCTCGCCTACCAGGTCGTGAACGGCTTCCCGCAGCTCGACATGGGCGCGGCGCTGGCTGACAACAACGCCGACGAGGTTCGGGTGATGATGTGGCCGTTCCTCTTCATCATGCTGCCCGCCGTGTGGGTCGTGGGTGCGGTCGCGCTGTGGCGACGGCCGCAGTGGCGAGCCCTCCGTGCCTTCGACGTCGCCTTCGTGGTCGTCCTCGTGCTGACCTTCGTGGGGGGAGCGCAGTTCTACTACCCGGTCGGTGTGCTCGCCGTGCTGTTTGCCGCCGGCTGGGTCCCGACGGCGTCGTGGTTCACCCGCTCGTCGAACGCCGTGCGCGCAGGGGTCGGGGCGCTGCTGGTGCTGTACGCCGCGGTGTCCGTCGTCGTGTCGCTGCCGGTGATCGGCGTCGGCACGCTCGGGAGCACCCCTGTCCCGGGGATCAACCAGGCTGCCGCCGACCAGGTCGGGTGGCCGACGTACGTCCGTCAGATCGCCGCCGTGTGGGACGGGTTGTCGGCGGAGGAGCGGGCCGAGGCAGCGATCATCACCAGCAACTACGGCGAGGCCGGGGCGATCGACCGGTACGGTCCCGCGCTCGGCCTGCCCACGCCGTACAGCGGGCAGAACGCCCTCCACGACCAGGCCCGGCCGCCCGACGGAACCGAGACGGTCGTCTTCGTCGGCGGCCAGTACGGGTTCGCGGTCACGATCTTCGAGGAGTGCGAGGCCGTGGACGTGCTCCGCAACGGGGTCGGTGTCGACAACGAGGAGGAGGGCGTCCCCGTGGCCGTGTGTCGCGGTCCGCTGCGGCCGTGGGCCGAGCTCTGGGACGACCTGCGGCACCTGGACTGACGCCCGCCGTTCGTCGCGTGAGCACGACCGCTCGGCGTGCGCGCGATGCCGTACGGCGACCGGTCGCGCACGTCCACCGAACCTCTCGGGTGTGACCTGGCACACACCCTGCGGCCGCCCCTAGCCTCACGCGAGAACACCCATGCCCGTGCGTCCCGAGAGGCGAAGCCGTGATCGAGAGAACCACAGCGGCGGAGGATGCGGCCTACGCACGCATCCGCTCCACCGAGGAGTTCCACACCCTCAAACGCAAGTACATAGGCTTCGTCGTCCCCGTGACGATCGGCTTCATGGCCTGGTACCTGCTGTACGTCATCTGCTCCAACTGGGCGCCCGACCTGATGAACGCCAAGGTCGTCGGCAACATCAACGTCGCCCTGATCTTCGGACTGCTCCAGTTCGTCTCCACCTTCGCCATCGCGATCTGGTACTCGAAGTTCTCCGTCAAGAACCTCGACCCGCTCGCTGACTCACTGCGCGCCGAGTACGACGAGGAGATCACCCGATGAGCGGACGCGACGTGGTCCTCGCAGCCAGTGCCGAGGGTGACCACCAGACTCTGACCACCGTCCTCTTCGTCGGTGTCGTGCTGCTCACGGTCGCCATCACGTTCTGGGCGAGCCGCAACAACAAGACGGCAGCCGACTACTACGCCGGCGGCCGGTCGTTCACCGGCTTCCAGAACGGCCTCGCGATCGGCGGCGACTACATGTCGGCGGCGTCGTTCCTCGGCATCTCCGGCGCCATCGCGCTGTCCGGCTACGACGGCTTCCTCTACTCCATCGGGTTCCTCGTCGCCTGGCTGGTCGCGCTGCTCCTCGTCGCCGAGCTGCTGCGCAACTCCGGCCGCTTCACGATGGCCGACCAGCTGGCGTACCGGATGCGGCAGCGTCCTGTCCGTACCGCTGCGTCCGTCTCCACCGTCGTCGTGTCGATCTTCTATCTCCTCGCGCAGATGGTCGGTGCCGGCGCGCTCGTGTCGCTGCTGCTCGGCGTCGAGGGCGACACGCTGAAGAACCTGACGATCGTCGCCGTCGGCGTGCTGATGATCTTCTATGTCGTCGTCGGCGGCATGAAGGGGACGACCTGGGTGCAGATCGTCAAGGCGGTGCTGCTCATGGCCGGCACGCTGCTGATCAGCATCCTGGTGCTGGCGAAGTTCAACTTCAACCTGTCCGAGCTGCTCGGCACGGCCGCCTCGAACTCCGGCAAGGGGCAGGCGTTCCTCGAGCCCGGGCTCAAGTACGGCGCCGACTTCACCAGCAAGCTCGACTTCCTGTCGCTCGGCATCGCCCTGGTGCTCGGCACGGCGGGTCTGCCGCACATCCTCATCCGCTTCTACACGGTGCCGACGGCCCGTCAGGCGCGCGTGTCGGTGAACTGGGCGATCGGTCTGATCGGCACGTTCTACCTGATGACGCTGATCCTCGGGTTCGGTGCCGCGGCGCTGCTCAGCGACGACCAGTACGCCAAGGTCGCCGAGTCCGGCGGCAACCTGGCCTCACCGTTGCTCGCCGAAGCCGTCGGTGGCGGCGCGGGCTCGACCGGAGGCGCGATCCTGCTCGCACTGATCGCGGCGGTGGCGTTCGCCACCATCCTCGCCGTGGTCGCGGGCCTCACGCTCGCGTCGGCGTCGTCGGTCGCGCACGACCTCTACGCCAACGTGTTCAAGAAGGGTGAGGTCTCCGGCAAGGACGAGGTCAAGGTCGCGCGGATCGCGGCGTTCGTGATCGGCGGCGTGGCGATCGCGCTGGCGATCCCCGGGCAGTCGCTGAACGTCGCGTTCCTGGTCGCCCTGGCGTTCGCCGTGGCGGCGTCGGCGAACCTCCCGGCCCTCCTCTACAACCTGTTCTGGAAGGACTTCAACACGCGCGGGGCGGTGTGGAGCATCTACGGCGGTCTGATCTCGGCCGTCGGCCTGGTGTTCTTCTCGCCGGTGGTCTCGGGCAAGGTCGACCCGGAGACGGGGGAGAGCCTGTCGCTGTTCGGGACCGGCGTGGACTTCAGCTGGTTCCCGCTGGAGAACCCCGGCCTGGTCTCGATCCCGATCGGGTTCTTCCTCGGGTGGCTGGGCACGGTCACGACCAAGGAGAAGGCCGACCCCGTGAAGTACGAGGAGCTCGAGGTCCGGTCGATGACCGGCGCGGGCGCCGAGTGACGGGCTGACCGACCAACCCTGACCAACCACGAGACACACGATTCCCCCGCTCTGGCGCTCCTCCTGGCGGCAGAGCGGGGGATTCGTGCGTCCGCAGGGTCGCGTCGGTGAGGATGGACCCGTGACGGGAGTGCTCGAGGGGTTCGGCGTCATCACCGTCGTGATCGCGGTCGGCTTCGTCCTCGCGCACCTCGGGGTGGTGACGCTGGACTACCAGTGGATGCTCTCGCGCCTGGTGTTCTTCGTCGGCAGCCCGGCGCTGCTGTTCTCGGTCCTCGCCGACACCGACGTCGGCGGTGCGCTGTCGAAGGCGCTGGTCGCGAATGCGGCGAGCGTCGCGGCGGTGGCGGTGATCGCTCTCGTGCTCGCGCGGTGGCGGTGGCGGCGGGGGTGGGCCGACACCACGCTGGCCGCCCTCTGTG
This sequence comes from Mumia sp., assembly GCF_028803055.1. Lineage (NCBI taxonomy): Bacteria > Bacillati > Actinomycetota > Actinomycetes > Propionibacteriales > Nocardioidaceae > Mumia > Mumia sp. The sequence goes on along the minus strand of NZ_JARBCJ010000004.1, from coordinate 2,180 downwards.
CGGGCTACGTCAACGCCGGCAACCTCGGCCTCCCGATCGCGATCTACGTGCTGGGTGACGCGTCCGCGGTCGCCGGTGCGCTGCTCCTCCAGCTGCTCGTCCTCGCGCCGCTGGCGTTCGTCGTCCTCGACCAGTCGGAGTCGATGGAGCGACCGACGGTGCTGACGGTGCTGTCGCGTCCCTTCCGCAACCCGCTCACGGTCGGCGCGGTCGTCGGGGTGGTGGTCGCGCTCACCGGCGTGCCGGTCCCGAGGTGGGTGGCCGACCCGATCGACCTGCTTGCCGGGCTCGCCATCCCCGGGATGCTGATCGCGTTCGGCATCTCGCTGCGGCTGGGGCCGAGACCCGGCGCGAGCGGCGCCGGCACCCAGGTGGCGATCCTGACGGTCGTCAAGCTGGCCGTCCAGCCGCTCGTCGCCTACCTCGTCGCGCGCTTCGCCCTCGGTCTCGACGGCAGCGCCCTGCTCGCCGTGGTGGTGGTCGCGGGTCTTCCCACGGCGCAGAACGTGTTCGTCACCGCGGTGCGCTACGACCGGTCGGTGGCGGTCGTGCGCGATGTCGTGTTCGCGACCACCGTGCTCTCGTTCCTCACGATCCTGGCGATCGCGGCCCTGCTGGCATAGCGGCCTCAGCCGTTCGGCAGGACCACGGCACGCCCTCGGATCTCTCCGGCGTGCAGACGCTCGTACGCCTGGGGTGCTTCGTCGAGCGAGTAGGTCTCGATCTCGACGTGGAGCTGGTCGCGGCGTGCCATCTCGAAGACCTCGATGAGCTCGGACCGGGTGCCCCAGTACGGCGCCCGGAACGCGGCGTCATACGGGGTGACCCCGAATCCGACCGGCACGGCGCCTCCACCGATACCGACGAGCTGCACGTCGCCCTCGAGTGCGACCGACGCCGCCGCGATCGCGCCGGTGGCCGGAGCGCCGACGAAGTCGAAGACGGCCTCGGCGCCGAGACCGCCGGTGAGCCGCTTGATCGCCTCCGGTGCCTCATCGTTCGAGAGGACCGCCTCGTGGGCCCCGACCTCCTTGGCGAGGGCGAGCTTCTCGTCGTTGACGTCGAGCGCGATCACGCGGGCGCCGGTGAGCGCACGCAGGATCTGGATCGCGACGTGTCCGAGGCCGCCGGCGCCGATCACCACGGCCGTGCTGCCCCCGACGAGCTTCGGCATGGCGGTGCGGATCGCGTGGTACGGCGTCAGGCCCGCGTCGGTCAGCGACACGTTGCGCACAGGGTCGAGGTCGCCCAGAGGGACGAGGTGTCGTACGTCGTCGACGATCATGTACTCCGCGATCGCGCCGGGCGCTCCGAGCCCCGGCGGCGCGATGCCGAGCTCGACGGCGTACGGGCAGGAGTTCTCCGCACCGCGCGAGCAGGCGTGGCAGCGTCCGCAGCCCCAGGGGCCGTAGACCGCGACCGAGTCGCCGAGCGCCACGTTCGTCACTCCCTCCCCGAGCGCGTCGACGGTGCCGGCCCCCTCGTGGCCGAGCGTGAGCGGCAGCCCGAAGGTGTAGGCCTCCGCCGGCAGGCTCATCACGAACTCGTCGGAGTGGCAGACCCCGGCGGCCGACACCTTCAGCCGGACCTCGCCGGGCCCTGGCTCAGGGGTCTCCACCTCGACGACCCGAGGAGGACTGCCGATCTCGACGTACTGGAGTGCTCGCATCTGTTCACGCTAGATCCGCCCTGCAGGTTCAGCGAGCGCAGCGCGTCGAGGCCCTCTCCTGCACAATGGCGCGGTGACCACACGCGCGCTCGTTCTCGGTGGCGGCGGGATCACCGGCATCGCCTGGGAGATCGGACTGCTGCACGGCCTCATCGAGGCCGGTGTCGACCTCACCGGCGCCGACCTCGTCCTCGGCACCTCGGCGGGATCGGTGGTCGGGGCGCAGGTGACCAACGGTGCGACGACCGAGGCGATGTACGAACGCCAGCTCTCCCCGCTCGGCACGTACGGCCCCGAGCCCGCGTCGTCGATCGGCTGGAACGTGACCGCACGGTGGGTACTCCTCGGCCTACGCAGCGGACGCGATGCCGAGGCGCTCGGTCGGCGCCTCGGCGCGTACGCGGTGAGCGAGGCCGCTGCCGGTCGCGTCGCGACGGAGGAGGAGCGCGTCGCCGTGATCCGCGACCGGCTCGTGTCGCAGGAGTGGCCGGCGCGCGAGCTGCGGGTGACC
>NZ_JARBCJ010000049.1:0-18710 GCF_028803055.1 Mumia sp. | reverse complement strand
AGATGAGCGAGGAGCCGCACCCCGTGCCGTCGTGGGTGGTGGTGGGTGCCGGGACCGGTGGGACGTCGGCGACGATCGGCCGCTACGTCCGCTACCGCCGGCACCCGACGCAGGTGATGGTCGCGGACCCCGAGAACTCCGCGTTCTTCGACGGGTGGGAGCTCGACACGTCGGACCACACCACCGGGATGCCGTCGCGCATCGAGGGGATCGGCCGGCCACGGGTCGAGCCGTCGTTCGTCGGAGGCGTCATCGACGACATGCTGCGCGTCCCCGACGCGGCCTCGGTCGCGGCGATGCGCTGGTGCACCCGGCGGCTGGGGCGAAGCGTGGGTGGGTCGACCGGCACGAACGTGTGGGGTGCGCTGACCGTCATCGAGCGGATGCGCGCCGCTGGGGAGTCGGGCAGCGTCGTGACGCTGCTGTGCGACTCCGGTGACCGCTACGCTTCGACGTACTACGCCGACGACTGGGTGGCGCAGCAGGGACTCGACCTGGCGCCCTACGAGGCGGTGCTGGCCGACTACGATGCGACCGGACGGTTCACGCCCGGCGCGGGCGGCGTCTAGCGGTCGGCCTCCAGGGCCGCCTCGGCGAACGGCAGCGCGATCTCTCGGTCGGCCGCCACGAGACCGACACGCGTCCGTCGGTCGAGCAGGTCGTCGACGTCCAGCGCGCCCTCGTGGCGTACGGCGAACCGCAGCTCGGCCGGCGTGGTCGCGATGTGCGGGGCGATCGGCTCGAGCAGGGTCGGGTCTCCCTCGGCGCCGGCGAGGACCGCGGCGGCCTCGGTCCCGTACCGGGCGACGAGCCGCTGCGGAGCGGGGATGTGCGAGAGCGTCACCCGATCGACGGCCCCCACCAGCGGGAGCGTCGTGGTCCGTGAGGGCCCGGCGGTGCGCCGCGTGGCCTCGAGTGCGGCGTCGACCGCGTCCTCGGCCATCCGGCGGTAGGTCGTCAGCTTGCCGCCGACGATGCTGACCAGGCCGTCGTCGGCCGTGAGCACGACGTGTCGGCGCGACAGGTCGGAGGTGCGTCCGCCCTCTCCGTCGAGGAGCGGGCGCAGGCCCGAGAAGGTGCCGACCACGTCGTCGCGGGTGAGTGGGCGCTCGAGCGCCGGCGACACCGTGTCGAGGAGGAACGCGATCTCGGACTCGGTGGCGACCGGGACGTCGGGGACGTCGCCGTGGACCTCCTCGTCGGTCAGGCCGACATACACGCGGCCGTCCCAGGCCGGCAGCACGAGGATGAACTGGTTCGTGGCGCCCGGCACCGGGATGGTCAGGCCCGAGGTGAGCCCGCCCAACGTCTCCGCCCGCAGGACGAGGTGGGTCCCGCGGCTCGGCCGCAGACGGACCCCGTCGGCGAGCGTCCCGGCCCAGACGCCCGCCGCGTTGACCACCATCCGGGCGTCGACCTGCATCGTGGCGCCCGTCTGCTCGTCGCGCAGCACCGCACCGGTGCCGCTGAGCTCGACCGCGCTCGTCCGTGTCAGGACCCGTGCTCCGAGGGAGGCCGCGGTCCGGGCGATGCCGACGACCAGCCGCGCGTCGTCGACCACCTGCCCGTCCCAGAAGACCAGGCCCCCGCGGAGGCCGTCGGCACGCATCGTGGGGGCGTAGCGCCGGACCTCGAGCGCCGACAGACGGCGGGAGCGGGGGAGGGTCCGGCTCGACGTCCCGGCCGCCTGACGAAGGGCGTCTCCGATCAGGTAGCCGGCCCGTACGGTCGCCGCGGTCCTGCGACTCACACCGTCCAGCAGGGGAAAGACGTTGGGAAGCGCCTGGACCAGGTGGGGTGCCGTGCGCTCGATGAGCACACCGCGCTCGACGGCGCTCCCGTAGGCGAGACCGACGTCACCGCTGCCGAGATAACGGAGCCCTCCGTGGACCAGCTTGGAGCTCCACCGGCTGGTCCCGAAGGCCAGGTCGTGCTTCTCGACCAGGGCGACCGACAGCCCTCGCGACGCCGCGTCCAGAGCGACCCCGGCCCCGGTCACGCCTCCACCCACGACGAGCAGGTCGACAGCGTCCCCCGAGGCCAGGTCGTCGAGCTCTCGGGCCCGACGGGCGGCGTCGAGCGAGGCAGGCGCGGTGTGCATCGTCAGTCCTCGCGGCGGTCGGGGGAGAGATAGCGGTCGAGCGCCTCGGCCAGCTGGTCGTCCAGTGCCTCGAGGGTGACTCCGCTGCCGGTGGCGGACGCTGTCACCGCCGGTGCGGTCATCGCGAACGACCACGCCAGCAGGAGGACCGTACGCGCCTGCAGGGCGACGTCGAGGGGACGGATCGATCCGTCGTGGTGCCCCTCTCGGAGCAGGTCCTCGAGCACCTGCAGCATGTGCGTGCTGGTCCTCCCCATGCGCTGGAACACGTAGGGCACGAGAAACTCGGGATCGGAGTCGACGATCGCGCGGTGGAGGGGATGGGCCCGGATGGTCGCGATGGTGGCGACGGCCGCGGCGACGACGCGTTCGCGTCCGGTCGGGAAGACGCGGTCGGCGGCCTCGGTCGCGACGGCCGTCCACTCGCGCGTGAGCAGCGCGGCGATCACTGAGTGCACGTTCTCCCAGCGGCGGTAGAGCGTCGCGCGGGCGACACCGGCGCGCGTGGCGATGTCGGCCATCGTGACGCGCTCGAGGCCGTTGTCGAGCAACGCGTCCGCGGCCGCGTCGAGGATGCGATCCTCGGGGATGGCCTTGCCGGAGTCAGCGGGGCGGGCACGCAGCCGCTCGAGCTCCGATCCGGCATTGAAACGCTTCGCCATAATGTGTTCAACTTAGCATGACATCGAGGGTGTCGAGATCGGAGAACCATGTCGGAGCTGGCACTGCCTGTCGTGGAGTTCGCGCCGGACCGGTGGGGCAATCCGGCCCACGCGACGGGGCTCTCCCCGGCCACCAAGGAGGCGCTCGACGCGCTCGGGGTGCGCCCCCGCAGCGTCGCGGTGGCCCCGGAGGACGTGGTGCTGCCAGGCCCGGCGGTGCCGGCCTCCGCCCGTACGGCGCTGGAGGCAGCAGTCGGGGCCGCGTACGTCAGCGACGAGGAGATGGACCGGCTGCGTCACACCCGCGGCTGGTCGACGCCCGACATCCTGCGCATGCGGGCCGGCGACGTCGCCGATGCGCCCGACCTGGTCGTGCGGCCGGGGTCGCACGACGAGGTGGTCCGCGTCCTGCAGGCCTGCTCCGAGGCAGGCGTCGCCGTCGTCCCCTACTCGGGCGGGACGTCCGTGGTGGGCGGTCTGGCTCCGGAGCGGGAAGGCTTCGCCGGGGTGGTGGCCCTGGACCTGGCCCGCCTGGACGCCCCGGTGGCGCTCGACCCCGTGTCGCGGACGGCGACGCTCCAGGCGGGGATGCGCGGCCCCCGTGCCGAGGAGCTGCTCCAGGCGGAGGGCTTCACGCTGGGGCACTTCCCGCAGTCGTACGAGGGCGCCTCGCTCGGCGGATACGCGGCCGCACGGTCGGCGGGCCAGTCCTCGGCCGGCGCCGGGCGCTTCGACGAGAAGGTCGTCGGGCTGGTCCTCGCCACCCCGCGAGGGACGCTGGAGCTCGGCACCGCGCCGAAGTCCGCATCCGGACCCGACCTTCGTCAGCTCGTCCTCGGCTCGGAGGGTGTCCTGGGCGTGATCACGTCGCTCACCGTCCGGGTCCGGCCCGTGCCGCGCGAGCGCGTGTTCGAGGGATGGCGGTTCCCGTCGTTCGAGGCCGGTCTGGAGGCGGTGCGCCGCCTGGCCCAGGACGGGCCGTTGCCCACCGTGCTCCGGCTCTCGGACGAGGCCGAGACCGCGATCAACCTCGCCGACCCGTCGGGCGGCCCCGCGCCAGGCGAGGGCGGATGCCTGGCGATCACCGGCTACGAGGGCGATCCGGAGGACGTCGCCGTCCGCCGCGGGCGTGCCACGGCAGTGCTTCAGGCGTGCGGTGGCGAGCCGCTCGGTCTGGAATCCGGCGAGGCGTGGCGGCGCGGCCGCTTCCATGGGCCCTACCAACGCGACCCCCTCCTGGATGCGGGCGCCTTCGTGGAGACCCTGGAGACGGTCACCTTCTGGTCGAACGTCCCACGTCTCAAAGCTGCGGTCACCGAGGCGGTGCAGGGGGCGCTCGGCGAGCAGGGCACCCCGGCGATCGTCCTCTGCCACGTCTCGCACGTGTACGAGACCGGGGCGTCCCTCTACTTCACGATCGCCTGCGCCCAGGCGGACGACCCGCTCGCCCAGTGGGCCCCGGCGAAGGCGGCGGCGAACGCCGCCATCCGCGCCGCAGGGGCAGCGATCAGCCACCACCACGGGGTCGGGACCGACCATCGTGCCCCGTACGCCGAGGAGATCGGGCCGCTCGGTGTGGAGGTCCTCCGTGCCGTCAAGGCGACGCTCGATCCGGCGGGGATCCTCAACCCCGGCGTCCTGGTGGCGCGATGAGCACCCGGCAGATCACCGCGCTGGTCAACCCGATCTCGGGACGGGGCGATTCCCAACGGGTCTGGGACCCGCTCGAGGAGCGCCTTCGAGCGGCCGGGGTCGACGTCGCGACCGTCGTCACGACCAGCGTGCACCACGTCGGTGAGGCGGCGTTCGAGGCGGCCTGCGCGGGCCGCGTCGTGGTCGCCGTCGGCGGAGACGGGATGGTGCGCGACGTGGGCGGTGGTGTCGTCCGGGGTGACGGAGTCATGGCGGTGGTCCCCGGTGGTCGCGGCAACGACTTCGCCCGAGGGTTCGGGATCACCGAGGACCCGGCGACGCTCCTCGAGATGCTCCTGCACGGGCCCGTGCGCCCGATCGACGTGCTCGACGCCGACGGCGTCGTGGTCCTGGGCAACGTCTACGTCGGGGTCGACTCGCGAGCGACCCGGCTGATCAACCGCATGCGCCGCTTCCCCGCGGTCGTCGCCTACCGGGCGAGCGGACCGCTGGCCATGCTCACGTGGCGGGCACCGACGTTCACGCTGACCACCGACGGCGGGACCCGCACCGTACGCGCGCACAGCGTGATCGCGGCGAACTCCGGCCGGTACGGCCGCGGGCTGGACATCGTGCCGTCGGCACGGGTCGACGACGGGCTCATCGACCTGCTGGTCGCGAGCACCGACGGCCTCGGACGCCGCCACATGGCCGCCTACATGGTCGAGGCAGGCACCGGTGCGCACGTGCGCCGCGATGCCGTCGACGTGGTGCGGACGCGTTCTGTCACGCTCGCCGCCGACGGACCGGTCCCCGTCGGCATCGACGGTGACGAGATCGGCGCGTTGCCGATCACCGTCCGCGTGCGTGCCGGCGCGTTGCGGATGGTGGTGCCGGTCTGAGCACACGCGTCGACGAACCTCACTCGGCTACGGCTACCGGCGGTGGGGCACCAGCGTCTTCGAGAACAGGGCGCCACCGTCGACGTCGCGGAGCGTGACCGTCAGGGCAGCCGTGTCGCCGTCGACCTCGACCTCCCCGAAGAACTGGAACCCCTCGGCGGGTGACGTATTCGCCCGTGGTGGTGCCGCCACGAACTCCGCACGTGGCCCGAAGGTCGCGTCGAGCGCGTTCGGGCCGAACGCCCCGGCGTTCAGCGGACCCGAGACGAACTCCCAGAACGGGTCGAAGTCCTGGTACGCCGCCCGGTCGGGCGAGTAGTGGTGCGCGGCGGTGTAGTGGACGTCGGCCGTCAGCCACACGTGGTTGCGGATGCCGGCACGCTTCAGTGCGGTGAGCACGGGAGCGATGTCGAGCTCGCGCCCCAGCGGTGCTCCCGGGTCGCCCTGGGCGATGCCTTCCTGCTCCGTCCCGTCCGGCACGACCAGGCCGACCGGGAGGTCGGCGGCGATCACCTTCCAGGTGGCACGCGACCTCTCGAGCTCACTGATCAGCCAGCGTGTCTGCTTCGCGCCGAGCACGCCTCCGTCGCGGAGGGTCTCCTTGTCGGCGGTGTTGGGGTCCTTGTGCGTACGCATGTCGAGCACGAACAGGTCGATCAGGGGGCCGAGGTGCAGGACGCGGTACACCCGTCCGTCGGGGTCGGGCGAGATCGGTGCTACCGGGATGTACTCGTGAAAGGCCCGCCGCCCCCGCGCGGAGAGCACGTCGACGCGCTTCTCGGTGTAGCGGGCGTCGGTCAGGAGCTCGCCGGGATACCAGTTGTTGGTCACCTCATGGTCGTCCCACTGCGTCACCTGCGGTGTCTCGGCGAGGAACCGGCGCCAGTTGTCGGCGAGCAGGTTGTAGCGGAACTGTCCTCTGAACTCGGCCAGGGTCTCGGCGACCTTCGTCTTCTCCTCCGTCACGACGTTGCGCCAGAGCGTGCCGTCGGGCAGCGTGACCGTCTCGCTGAGCGGGCCGTCGGCGTAGACGTTGTCGCCGCTGCAGAGGAAGAAGTCGGGGCGCCGTCGCGCCATCGCGTCGACGATGCGGAAGCCGCCGTACGCAGGGTTGACCCCCCATCCCTGCCCGGCGATGTCGCCGGACCACAGGAACCGGACATCCTCGCGTCGGCGCGACGCGGTCCGCAGGTGCCCGGTCTCCGGTGCGCTGGAGCGACGGGGATCGCGGAGGTCGACCGCGCGTACGCGGTAGAAGAGATCGGCGCCGGACGGGAGCCCGCGCACGGTGAAGCGGCCCGTGAAGTCGGTGTCGGGGGTGACGACCGGGCCCTGGACGGTCACGGACCTTCGGAACGAGCGGTCTCGGGCGATCTCCGCGACGAGACGGGACGGTCGGTCGGCCCGGGACCAGAGCGTCGCCTGACGGGTCAGGACGTCACCGGCTTGGACGCCGTGGGTGAGGGCTGGGCGGTCGCCACGGACCAGGGCGGCAGCGGAGCCGGAGGTCGCGCGAGCGGTGGTGACGGAGGCGGGTACGGAGCCGAGGACGGCGGCTCCGGCTCCGACGACGGCCGCGCCCCGCAGGAGGGTGCGGCGGCCGAGCTGGGGTTCGGGCGGGGTCTGGGTCATGCAGACACGGTCGCGGGCCCCGGCGAACGCCAGGTGACTCCACGGCGAGATGCAGGGGGCGGGCTCGTGACCGGCGCGGGGGCGCCGGGCCGTCTACGTTGGCGCCATGCCAACCACAGCCATCGACCTCGGACGTCCCGTCTCCGGCGACGTCATCGACCTCATCCTCGACGACCACCGGCGCTTCGAGGATCTCCTGCGGCAGCTCCGCGACGCCAGCGCCGACCGTGACGCCGTCAGGAAGGCGTTCGCCGCCCTGCACGTCGCCCACGCGGAGGCGGAGGAGAAGAAGGTCTACCCGACGCTGCGGCGCCGCGACGCGATCGGCGCGCACGAGGAGGAGCACGGCGAGGAGGAGCACGCCGAGGGCAACCAGGCGCTGCTGGCCGTGCTCGAGCTCGTGGCCACGGACACGCAGGCCTTCGACGACGCGGTCGAGGAGCTCGCGCGGGTGGTCAACCACCACCTGACCGAGGAGGAGCTGACGATCCTCAACCCGGCGCGCGAGGCGGTCGCCGAGAAGGTGAGGCACGACCTCGGTGAGGCGTTCGCCCGTGAGCGCAACGCCCAGGTCGACGCCGACTGCGGCCGGATCGACAACGTCCGTGAGCTCGTCGCGCGTGCCGAGAAGGAAGGGCTCCTCGACGACGACGAGGAGTGACCGGAGGGATCAGCCTCCGATCGCCAACCCGACCGCCACGCCGACGGCGAGGACCAGCTCGGCGATCCCGGTGTCGCGCAGCGTGGGCACGAGGGCCAGGCCCCGCTCGCCGCGCGCCACCGGGGTCGCGGCCCGCAGCGCCCAGGGGAAAGCGAGGAGACCCAGGAGCGCCGAGGGCGTGTACGAGGCCAGCCACCACACGGTGACGAGGGCGATGACGAGCAGGACGACGTAGAAGATCCGCGTCCCCCGGTCGCCCAGCACGACGGCGAGGGTCCGCTTGCCGGTGGCGGTGTCCGTGGGGATGTCGCGCAGGTTGTTGGCGACCAGGATGGCGCACGCGAGCGCGCCCACACCGATCCCCGCGGCGAGGCTGGGCCAGGTGAACGCCCCCACCTGGACGTAGGTGGTGCCCATCACGGCGACGAGTCCGAAGAAGACGAAGACGCTCACCTCGCCGAGTGCGTGGTAGCCGTACGGCCGAGAGCCCCCGGTGTAGAACCACGCCGCCGCGATCGCGGCGACGCCGACGAGGACCAGCCACCACCCTGAGGTCGCCGCCAGCAGGAGTCCGAGGAGGCCGCCGACAGCGAAGCAGACGAGTGCGGCCCGCTTGACCGTCGCAGCGTCGGCCGCACCCGAGCCGACCAGGCGCAACGGGCCGACCCGGTCGTCGTCGGTGCCCTTGACGCCGTCGGAGTAGTCGTTGGCGTAGTTGACGCCGACCTGGAGGGCGAGCGACAGCAGCAGGCAGACGGCGGCCTTCCACCAGACGGCCTCGCCGGCGTACAGTGCGGCTCCGGTGCCGGCGACGACAGGGGCCACCGCCGCCGGGAGTGTGCGGGGCCGGGCGCCTTCGATCCACTGCGATGCTGTTGCCACGACCGCCCATCCTCCCACCCGGGCCGCGTCGTCGCGTCGAGGGGTTGGTTAGCGTGGGTGCGTGACGGAACGATCCCTTCGTCCGGTGAGCGGCTCCGCGCGGGAGGTCCAGGCGGCGCTGGAGGCCTGGCTGACCGCGCAGGCCGAGCCCGCACCGCTCACCATCCGCACCTCGGGCTCCACCGGCCGACCCAAGGACGTGCTGCTCTCCCGTCGCGCGGTGACAGCGTCGGCGCGCGCCACCCACGCTCGTCTGGGCGGGCCCGGGCAGTGGCTGCTCGACCTGCCTCCGCAGTACGTCGCCGGCGTCCAGGTCCTCGCCCGGTCGGTGCTCGGGGGCACGCCGCCGGTGGTGGCGTCCGAGCACTCCGGCCTGGAGGCGGCGATCGGGGCGATGACCGGCGAGCGCCGCTACGCCTCGCTCGTCCCCACCCAGCTCCACCGGCTCGCGGAGGCAGGGCGGCTCGATCTCCTCGCCAGGCTGGACGCGGTCCTGGTCGGCGGGGCCGCGCTCGATCCGAGCCTGCGGGCGCGGGCCGCGGAGGCCGGGGTGCGGGTCGTCCGGACGTACGGGATGAGCGAGACCGCCGGTGGGTGCGTCTACGACGGCGTGCCGCTCGACGGGGTCGCCGTGCGCATCGACGTCGATCGACGGATCTGGATCGGCGGCGCCGTCCTCTTCGACGGGTACGACGGCGACCCCCGGGCCACGGCCGAGGCGCTGCAGGGCGGCTGGCTCCGGACTCATGACCTGGGCCGGCTCGACGACGACGGGCGGCTGACCGTCCTCGGCCGGGTGGACGACGTGGTGATCTCGGGTGGGGTCAACGTCGCCCTCCCTCGTGTCGCCGAGGCCGTGCGTGGCCTCGAGGGGGTCGCGGAAGCCGAGGCCGTCGGCGTCGCGGACGACGAGTGGGGACAGGTCGTGGTGGCGGTCGTGGCGCCAGCGGCCGGCTCCGTCGCACCCGCCCTCGAGGCGCTCCGCGACGGGGTGGAGGCCGCCGGGCTGCCTCGTTCCTGGGCCCCGCGTCGCGTCGTCGTCGTCCCGGAGATTCCCGTCCTCGAGCACGGGAAGGTCGACCGGTTGGCCGTCCGCCGACTGGCCGAGAAGCGCTGATCTGCCGAGGGCCTTCACAGATCGGTGGTTTCGCCCCCTAGACTGGCGGCGTAGCTGAGGTTCAAAAGCGTGCCCAGCGCGTGATCTGCCGTGGCGAGGTCTGTCGCGGCGAAGCTGGGAGGTTTGATGTGCCCGACCTTGGCGACCCCGTACGACGGTCCCACCTCCGCACGATCGATGCCGAGCTCGGCCGTGAGGTTCTCGACCACGCCTACGGCAGCAACCTGCGGCTGACAGGCGATCTTCGACACGTCGGCTTCTCGCGCGCCGACACCCGCGACTTCGCGCTGGACCACGTCGACCTCGGTGCCGACATCAGCTATGACTGCGACCCGCTCGGCTACCTCACGATCCTGGAGGGGCGGCGAGGCTGGGCGGAGTATGTCCGCGGCGGCACGACCGACCAGGCCGGCCCTGGGGACCTGGTCATGGTCGCAGGACCCGGCGACGCCTGCACCGGTCGCTCGAGCGATCTCGCCGTGCGCGGCATCAGCCTGCGCTGGGACCTGATGACCAGCGCCACGCGTGACCTTCGTGGAGACCGACCGACGGCGCCGATGCGCTTCACCCGCTACCGACCCGCTGACCGCGCCGCGGTGCTCCACTGGCGCAACCTCGTCGACTACGTCGAGGATCTCCTGGCCGACGGCCAGGAGATCGTCTCGGCGCGATCGCTCGATGCCGTCGGCCGTCTGCTCTCCCGTACGGCGCTGATCATGTTCGGGAGCGACTCGATCGCCGAGGAGACGATGCGCGACGAGGCCCAGGACCGCCGTGACGCGTCAGAGCACGCGGTGAACCGTGCCATCGCCTTCATGGAGGAGCACGCCGACACCGAGCTGAGCGTGGCCGACATCGCCGACGCCGCTCGCGTCACGCCGAGGTCGCTCCAGATCGCCTTCCGGCGCCACCTCGGGACGACGCCGATGGCCTACGCGCGCCGGGTGCGGCTCGACCACGCGCGCCGCGACCTCCTCGCGGGGCGCGACGGTGACACGGTGACGGCGGTGGCGTCGCGCTGGGGCTTCCACAACCACGGCCGGTTCGCCGCGGAGTACCGCGAGCTGTACGGCGAGAACCCGGGAGACACCCGTGCTCGATGAGACCCGGCTCACCCCCGACGCGCATAGTGGCCGGGCCGCCTTCGTTCCGCGGCTGTCGGGAGGGGACCCCCAGCGCACACACTCAGATGTGATCATCAATCGGCCCGCAGGCGCGCTTCATGATATGGCGACAGCGGCCCGCGACATCTCGGCGGCAGAGACGGTCGACGCAGCAGCCGCTCAGTCCGTGCAGTTCGTCGCCTCCTACATCGACGGATGCGTGGCAGCCGGCATCACGATCGCCTATCTCCACACCTTCGACACCCTCGCCGCCAGCGACTCCCTTGCGCGTCGCGGTGACGAGCTCCAGGCCGAGCTCGGGCAGGGCCCTTCGCTCGATGCGGTCGTGGACGTCCCCACGATCTATTCGCCCGACCTCGCCACGGATCCGCGCTGGCCGCTCTGGGGGCCACGTGCGGTCGAGGAGCTCGGGATCCGCAGCATGGTGAGCTATCGGTTGTTCACCAGCGCCGAGACGATCGGTTCGCTGACGCTGTACGGCAAGACGCTGGACCCGTTCGACGTGGAGGCGCGCGAGCTCGGCTATGTCGCCGCGACCCAGATCGCCGTCGTGCTCGCCACCACGCGCAAGGAGCAGAACTTCCGGTCCGCCCTGGCAGGCCGGGTGGCGATCGGGCAGGCCCAGGGCATCCTCATGGAGCGTTTCGGGCTCGAGGGCTATCAGGCGTTCAACGTCCTGCGACGGTCCGCGATGAGCCGTGACGTCCCGCTCCGGGAGGTCGCGGAGGAGCTGATCGAGACGCGTCAGATGCCCCGGGTCGCCGACGAGGACTGACCGGTCCTCGGTGCGGTTCGCTCGTCTCCGCGATCTGGCTTCATGGCGCGTCCGCCAACTCAACCGCGCGCGGGGTGAACGACGAGCGGATCACCGACAACACACTCATCTGCGTCGCGATCGACCTTCTCCTCCAGCGCCGCGCCGACCCGTGCGGCAGCACACTGACAGACGCCCGCAATCTCGTTCCGATCCGTAGGGCCGCACGGGCCCGGCAGTCTTGTGCGAGGGCTCGCCGGGACTTGCTGTGACGTAGCGTCACAGCGGCATGCTGGTGGCATGCGGGTGAGAGACGCGGCAGACCTGGCCGGAGTGAGCGTGCGGACGGTGCGCCACTACCACGCCTGTGGGCTGGTCCCGGTGCCGCCCACGGTGGGTGGGGTGCGTGACTATGGCTTGGAGCATGTAGCGCGGTTGATTCGGGTTCGGTGGCTGGTCGAGTCGGGTCTGAGCCTGGCTCGGATCGCCGATCTTCTGGCTCCCGAGCCCAGCCATCCCGGGGCCGGGGTGGGTGACCTGCGTGAGGCATTGGCGACGTTGGATGCGCGGCTGGTGGAACTGGCCGATCGGCGTGAGCGGCTGGCGCGGCTGCTCGAATCGGTGCTGGCGGGTGGCGCGCTGACACCGCTGCCGAACGTGGTCGCGGACTTCTACGACGACCTCGAGGCACGCGCGCCCGACGCGGGCACCCGACGTGCGATCAACGCAGAGCGGGACTTCTTGGAGTTGGCCTACTTCCGCGGCGAGGTGCCGTCGGAGGCGGAGGCACTGTTCGCGGGTACGCCGGAGCTGATGCAGGAGGCGATGGCGGCCTTCGCGGAGTCGCTGACTGCAGCGGAGCTCAGCGATGAGGAGGTCGACGCGTTCGCCGCGGCCAACGTCGCGCGGATGAAGCGGCGGGTGGGCGGCCGGACTCCCGAGATCGTGGCGTCGATCGATCTCGACGTCGTGGCTCGCCTCTATGCGCTGTTCGAGGTGACGAGCGACGAGCGCGGTCGGCGGATCGGGGCGGCCATGCAGCGCCACCTGACCCGTGAGATCGAGAGCGGGTGGACCAGTGCGGAGTGAGGTCGTGAGCAGTCAAGAGGCCGTCGTCGTCGAGGGGCTGGTCAAGACGTTCGGCGACTTCCGTGCCCTGGATGGGCTGGACCTTTCGGTGACCGCTGGCGAGGTCCATGGGTTCCTGGGCCCGAACGGCGCCGGGAAGAGCACCGCGATCCGGATCCTGCTCGGCCTGTACCGGGGGACCTCGGGGCGGGTCCGCGTGCTGGGGCTGGACCCGGGGGTGGACCCTGGCGCGGTGTGCCGGCGGACGTCGTATGTGCCCGGTGAGGTGTCGTTGTGGCCCAACCTGACCGGTCAGGAGGTGCTCGACGCGCTCGCCGGGCTCCGCGGCGCCTACGACGGAGCCGCCGAACGTCGGCTGGTGGAGGCGTTCTCGCTCGATCCCACGCGCCGGGTGCGGACCTACTCCAAGGGCAATCGCCAGAAGGTGATGTTGGTTGCGGCCTTCGCCGCCCGGACGGACTTGCTTGTGCTCGATGAGCCGACCTCTGGGCTGGACCCGCTGATGGAGGAGGTGTTCGCCGCGTGTGTGCGGGAGGCCGCCGACGCGGGCCGGACCGTACTGCTGTCCAGCCACATCCTCAGCGAGGTGGAGCACCTGTGCGAGCGGGTCACGATCATCAAGGACGGGCGGCTCGTGGAGACCGGGCGGGTCGAGGAGTTGCGCCACCTCGCCTCCTCGACCATCGGTGCCGTCGTCCCCCTCGGCCTGCGGCACCGGCTCCCAGGCGAGCTGGCGAGCCGCCTGGATGGAACCGGCGCGACCACCGACGTCGAGGTTTCCTGGACCGGTGATCGGGTCTCGATGCGGGTCGAGGTGAGCGAGGTCAACGAGGTGCTGCTTGCTCTCGTGACGCTTGGGGCGACCTCGATCACGTGCGAGCCGGCCACGCTGGAAGAGTTGTTCCTGCGCCACTACGCGACGGCCGCCCGGTGACGGGCACGCTCGCCCAGGACCCGGGGGTACGAGCGCCATCGCGTACGACACGCGGGACACTCCGGGTGGCGTGCCTGCTGTGGCGCCGTCACCGCACCTGGACGGTGGCCTGGCTGTCGGTCACTGGCGGCCTCGCCGCGGCCGCCCTGCCCGGCTACGCCTCCACCTACGCCGATGCGGACGCCGCCCGGGAGGCCCTGGCCCAGGTGCGCCATGACCCAGCCACGCTGTTTCTCTATGGCCGGCTCGGCCAGGCCGGAACCCCGGCCCAGGTGTTCGCCTGGGAGCTGGGCACGTTCCTGACGATGATCGCCGCGGTCATGGCGATCCTGCTTGCCGTCCGGCTCACCCGAGCCCTCGACGAGGACGGCTCCCTCGAACTGCTGCTGTCCACCGGCCACCAGCGCCGCGACGTTGCCCGCGCCGCGATGGTCGTGCTCGTCGGGGTCGGCGTCGGGCTCGGGGTGGCATGTTTCGCGGCGACCGCGGCATACGCCGGCCGTGTCGACGGGGTGGACGTGGTCGGTGCAGCAGTTCTCGGCCTGGTGGTCGCGCTCACCTTCCTCCTGGTCGGGCTCCTCACAGGGGTGCTGGCACTACTGCTGCCGACCACGTGGAGCGCCCGGGCCGCGGGTGGGCTGGCGGTGGCGGTGGCGGTGGGGGTGCGTGCGGTCGCCGACGTCGAGCACGCGCCCGCGCTGCAGTGGGTGGCGCCGATGTCCCTGCGTGCGCTGGCGCAACCCTTCGACGGCGACCGGGTGTTGGCGCTCCTGCCGGCAGCCGTGGAGGCTGCCGTGCTCGGCTGGCTGCTCCTGCGCTTGGCCACCTCGACCGAGGTCGGTGCCAGCCTCGTCCGGCTCCCGCAGCGCACGGGCGCCCGGCTACCGATCACCGACGTCACAGGACTGGTGCGGCGCCTTGACCGCCGTCGGCTCATCTGGTCCGGGCTGCTGATCACGGCCGGCGCCGCGATGTTCACCGGCCTCGGCAGCGGAGCGATCGCCAACATGCGCAGCGGTCGCATCGACGGCGGGTTCCTGGGCGCCCAGCTCTCCGGGCGCGATCCCGCCGCCGCCTATTTCGCGTTCGACGGCACGGTCACTGCCCTGGTGGTGGCCGCGGTCTGCGTCACCGTGGTCGTGCAGGCGGCCGCCGACGAGCGCGCCGGGCTGGCCGAGCACGTGCGGGCTACCGGAGCGGCCCACTCAGCCCTGCTGCGGGCCTACGTCGTCGTGGCCTCCGTCGCCTCCCTGGTCACTCTCGCGCTGAGTGGAACGGTCTCCGCGATGGTCGGTCACGGGCTCATCGGCGGTCCACATGTGGCCCGCGACGCCTTCAGCCAGTCGATCGAGCAGTGGCCCGCCGTAGCGCTCGTCATCGGTCTCACCGCTCTCGTCGTCGCCGCAGCACCCCGAGCCGCCTGGTCCGCCTGGCTTCCACTCCTCGCCGGCGGCGGACTCACCCTGCTCGGCAAGCAGCTCCAGGTTCCTCCACGCGTCATCGACCTCAGCATGTTCGGCCACACCTCGGCGGGTGTCGCCTCCAGCACCCGCCCCACGGCCCAACTCATGCTGCTCGCCCTGGCCACTGTCGCGCTCACCGGAGCCCTGATCCTCATGCGGCGGCGGGACCTCGCCGCCTGACTGACTGCTCATCCCAGCCCGGTGCTCCGCGCGGCGCATAGGCGAAGGGGCGCGTTCCCTGGTCGCCATACCCCGAGCTTCCTGCCGATGCACCGTTCCTCTCCCTCCTCCGCGCGTGCCCTCAGACAGCCTGGTGACGCGAGGCCAGCAACCGCGTGCAGCCGTCCGGCGCTTCGGTGAGTCCTCGTTGGAGATGATCATGGCCGAGAGGACCGACGTCTAACAGGCTGTGACCCTATTGCGCGGACGGCGTCGGGACACATACCAAGCGGCGTCAACGCTCACCTGGGCTAAAACCTTGTGGCTTACCGCCGCCGAATCGAAATGCCACGGCCTGGGTGCCAGGACTGAATCTCCAACCCGCCGTTGGCGAGATGGGTGAAGACGACCTCGCTGATATCGAGGCGGAATCGGTGCCCCGAACCGCCCGACTCCAGGTCGTTCACCTCCACGGCGGTTCCGGCGAGCTTGGCCTCTCCTGTCCACCGTGAGTGATCCTCCTCGGGCGGGTCCACCGAGGGCGAGTGGAGGGCGAACCGCCCGTCTCGCCGGAGGTCGAGAGCCTTGACCGCGTTCGGCATGCTACCCAGCCAGACGTTGCCGTCGCTGAACTCGACCTCGGTGCCGCTGATCCGTGGCGAGCCGTCCTTGCGGAGTGTGGCCAGGGTGCAGTGTTTGCGGATGTCGAAGCACCGCCGGACCGCCTCGACAAGCTCCGGCGCCTCGGCGGCGAAGCTCTCCCATGTCGTCATGGTCGTGAATCACGCTCCCCTCTGCTGAGCACGAGAGTAAATGAATGAATCACGCGGGGAACGGCCGTCCCCGGACCCAGAATCGAAACAAGCCGGCCCAAGAGGACCTCCTGACCGTGACCGACGAGGCCCGCGGCGCGGTCGACCAGACCGAGCATGCAAGTCGCGTCGCAGCAAGGGTGTCTCGCAGGCGATCCCGTCGTCGTAGAGGTTGGCTACCAGTAGTACGGCCGGTCGCCGACGAGGACTGACCGGTCCCCGGTGGGTCACCCGATACCGTGGCGACGTGAGTGACCCCGACCTGGCCTGGATCCCGTACTCGACGCCGATGCGCACCCGCTTCCGTGGGATCACCGTGCGGGAGGGCATGCTCGTCCGCGGGCCGGCGGGCTGGGCAGAGCTCAGCCCCTTCTGGGACTACGACGCCGTGGTCTCCCACGCCTGGTACACGGCCGCCCTGGCGAGTGCGACCCGGCCCTGGCCCGCGGCGGTGCGCGACGTCGTCCCCGTCAACTGCACGGTCCCCGCACTGAGTCCCGAGGCGGCGCAGGTGTTGGTCCGCGCGGGACACGGCTGCCGTACGGCGAAGGTCAAGGTGGCCGAGCCCGGTCAGACGCTGGCCGACGACGAGGCGCGGGTGGCCGCGGTCCGCGACGCGCTCGGCCCCGGCGGCGCGGTGCGCGTCGACGCCCACGGTGCGGGGTCCCTCGACGACGCGGTCGAGGCCCTGGCGGTGCTCGACCGGGCCGCCGGCGGGTTGGAGTACGCCGAGCAGCCCTGCCGCACGGTCGAGGAGCTGGCGGCCCTCCGCCGGCGCACGCACGTGCCGATCGCCGCCGACGAGTCGATCCGTCGTGCCGACGACCCCTATCGCGTGGCCCAGCTCGAGGCGGCCGACATCGCTGTCCTCAAGGTGCAGCCTCTCGGCGGTGTCGAGGCCTGCCTGGAGATCGCCGAGCGGATCGGCCTGCCCGTCGTCGTCTCCAGCGCGCTCGAGACCTCGATCGGCATCGCGGCCGGGGTGGCGCTCGCCGCGGCGCTCCCCGAGCTGCCGTACGCCTGCGGTCTGGGCACGGTGACCCTGCTCGAGCACGACGTGGTCGCCGACCCGCTCGTCCCGCGCGGCGGTGTCCTTCCCGTGGTCCGCCCGGAGCCGTCGGCGGAGTTCCTGGCGGTGGAGCCCGATCCCGACCTCGCGGTCCGGTGGGCCCAACGCCTGGAGCAGATCCGTATCCTCCCGGAGGGCGTCCGATGAATCCGTCCACCGCGCTGGGGCGCGTCCTCGTCGACGAGCTCGCCCGGTCCGGGGTCCGTGACGTCGTCCTCTCGCCGGGCTCCCGATCGGCGGCCCTGGCCCTCGCTCTGCACGCCGCCGACGCTCGCGGCGAGCTGCGGCTGCACGTACGGATCGACGAGCGGAGCGCGGGCTTCCTCGCGCTCGGCCTCGCCAAGGGGTCGCACCGCCCCGTCGTCGTGGTGACGACGTCCGGCACCGCGGCCGCCAACCTGCACCCTGCCGTCCTGGAGGCGGCGCACGCCCGCGTGCCGCTGATCGCGATGACGGCCGACCGCCCCGCGGAGCTGCGGGGTACGGAGGCGAACCAGACCACCGACCAGGTGAAGCTCTTCGGTGACGCGGTGCGGGCGTACGTCGAGGTCGCCGCGCCGGACGTCGTGCCGGACAGCGCCGCGCCGTGGCGGGCGGCGGTGTCCCGGGTCGTCGCTGCGGCGGTCGGGCGTACGGGGGAGGGGCCGATGGCACGGCCCGCCGGCGGCCCGGTGCACGTGAACGTCGCGTTCCGCGAGCCGCTGCTCCCGGACCCCGACGACGTCGCCACGAGTCTGCCGCAGGCCCTCGCCGGGCGACCGGGCGGAGCTCCGTGGCGTGCGCCGATGATGGAGTCGCCGCCGCTGCCGGGCGTGCTGCCGCTCGGCCCGCGCACGGTCGTGGTGGCGGGAGACGACGCCGGACCACCGGCGCGCCTCCTCGCGGAGGAGGCCGGCTGGCCGCTCTTCGCCGAGCCGTCCTCGGGAGCGCGGACGGGCACGCACCCCATCGCGACCTACCGCCTTCTCCTGGGCCTGCCCGAGCTGGCCGAGCGGATCGAGCGCGTCGTCGTGCTCGGCCGGCCGACGCTGTCGCGTCCGATCACCCGGCTGCTGTCGCGACCGGACGTGGAGGTGGTCGTCGTGGGGGCTTCGCCGTTCCCCGACCCCGGCAACCGGGTCGCTGCGGCGTACCCCGCCGTGCGGGTCGACGGGAGCGACGACCCCGGGTGGCTGGAGGAGTGGCGCCGCGCGGACGTGGCGACGCTGACGGCGGTCGAGAAGGTCGTGCTGGACGGCGGTGAGCTCAACCCGTGGCAGGTCGCGCGTACGGTCTCGGGGGCGGTCAAGCCGGGCGACCTGCTGGTCGTCGGCTCCTCCAACCCGATCCGCGACCTCGACCTCATGGCTCTGCCGTACCCGGTCGGGGAGCGTCGGATGGTGATGGCCAACCGGGGTCTCGCCGGCATCGACGGCGTCGTCTCGACCGCGATCGGTGCCGCACTCGGTCGTCGGCCGTCGCACGCGCTGGCCTACATGGGGGACCTCACGTTCCTCCACGACAGCAACGGCCTCGTGATCGGCCCCGACGAGCCGAGGCCCGACCTCACCATCGTGGTCGCCTCCGACGACGGCGGCAGCATCTTCTCGACGCTGGAGCAGGGCGGCGCGCCGTACGCCTCCGCGTTCGAGCGGGTCTTCGGGACGCCGACCCGCGTCGACATCGGGACGCTCTGCCAGGCGATGGGCGTGGATCACCGCCTCGTGACCACGTCCGA
>NZ_JARBCJ010000048.1:0-18792 GCF_028803055.1 Mumia sp. | reverse complement strand
AGCCGGCCTCGCAGCGACCTGCGAAGGCCTGGCGCGGTCGTGGGGTGCGCGGCCTCCCGCCCGCAGCGTCGACGTCTCCGGTGCCCGGCTCGACGAGGCCTTCGCCACCGTCCAGGGGCCGGTCGTCGAGGGCGTCGACTGGTTCGAGTGGGCGGGGTGCGTCGCCGCGTCGGACCCGTTCGACGATCCCTACCTGAGCGCCCTCGACCCCCTCCTCTGTCGACTGGTCAGCGAGGCGTCGCGTGCCAACGGCCTGGCACTCGTGACCCGCTACGAGGCGCTCCGCCGCCTGATCGAGGCGCCGCTGCACCAGCCGCGCGTCATGCGCGCGGTGGGTGCCCAGGTGATCGAGCCGCGCGCCCAGGCCACTCTCGTCCCCGTCCTCCTCATCGCCGACGTCCGCGCGGAGAAGGCGGTCAACACCCTCATCTCGCTGCTCACGCAGCCGTCGGCCCAGCTCCAGCTCGGTGCCACCTGGGGATTGCACCGCAAGCTCGTCCGTCACGAGGTCACGCCGTCCTCGATGGCGGCTCTGGAGGCGCAGCTGGCCCACATGCTCTTCGACGGGGCCAGCGAGACCTCGTTGCACAGGATCGTGCCGCTGCTGGAGGTGCTTCCCGTCCAGACCGCCGACCGGCTCCGACGCCTCCGGCCGCAGCTCTTCCCGTCGCGTCCGCGCGCGCTCTCCAACTCGGCGACCAGTCGCGCCACGATGCTCGCGACCGCGGTCCGGGGTGCGACGGCGCGGATCGAGTCGTTCACCGGGCGGGAGGTCGACCCCGTCGGTCGCACGATCGTCGAGGACGCCTACAGCGCGACGAGCCACGACGTGCGCCACCAGTCCGCCCTGGTGCTGTCGCGCAGCCCGTACGCCGCCGCGCTGGGGGAGGTGCTGATCGAGCAGACCCAGCCCAACCGGTGCTTCGAGGGAGCGCCGGGTGTGCTGCCGTACGTCGTCGGCAAGGCCGAGCGGGACGCCTTGATCAACCGTCTGAGCCTGAGCGGCGCCGACGTCCGCCAGACTCTCATCGCCCTCGCCCACGTGCCGGGAGGTCCCGTGCCCAGCGTCGCCGACCTGCTCGGCCATGCCGACCTGAGCGTCGCGCACGCGGCGTTGTTCACGGCCGGGATGCAGCGCGACCCGATCCTCGAACGGGTCAGCAAGGACCGCCGTCGCTCGTCGGCGATGCGCCACGGTGCCCAGTGGTGGCTGGACCACGGCGGACGGGTCGACGACGTCCGGGTGAGGTGACGCCGTAGGGCTCCTGTCGGAGCCTGTCGCAGGCGCGTGCCATCATGTATGCAACATGTGTGCAAGCCGCCTCCCTGACGCTGCCCCCACCGTTCCTGCTCGTGCCTCCGCGACGGAGCGGGCGTACGCGACCCTGAAGCGAGAGATCCTCGTCGGCGACCTTCCCGGTGGGGAGGAGCTCGGAGAGGTCGCGCTCGCGGAGCGTCTTGGATGCTCGCGGACGCCGGTGCGTGAGGCGCTGCTGCGCCTGCAGACGGAGGGACTCGTACGCATCTATCCCAAGCGCGGTGCGATCGTCCTGACGGTGACCAGTGCCGAGGCGGAGTCGGTCTGGGAGGCGCGCGCTCTCGTCGAGCAGTGGGCCGCCCCGCGTGCGTTCGCCGCAGGGGGCCGGATCCGTGCCGAGCTCGACGCGCTCGTCGACTCCGCCGAGGAGCACCGTGTGCAGCGCGACCTGGCCGCCTTCACCGAGGCGGACCGCCGCTTCCACGAGGTCGTCGTCGCTGCGGCCGGCAACCCGCACGTCTGCCGCTTCTACCGCAGCCTTCGTGAGCGGCAGATGATGGTCAACGCCACCGCGATGGGTCTGTCTCCTGAGCGCATGGAGGCCGCCGTACGCGACCACCGCGAGCTCGCGCGCCTGATCGCCGGCGACGATCTCGACGCATTCCTGACCGCGACCGACGCCCACCTCTCAGCGAGCCGCCACGCGGTCCTGGGTCTTGGCGGAGCGTCGGCGTGATCGCCCGGGTCTCGCGCCGGCTCGGCCTGCGCCGCAACGCCTACGTGGTGTGGCTCGTCGCCCTCTCGGTCTACGTGCTCGCGGTGTTCCACCGATCGTCGCTCGCGGTCGCCGGGCTCGAGGCCACCGAACGGTTCGATATCGGCGCGGCCCAGCTCTCGACGTTCACCGTCCTCCAGCTGGTCGTCTACGCGGGGATGCAGATCCCGGTCGGCCTCGCGCTGGACCGGTTCGGACCTCGTGCGGTGATCCTCACCGGTGTCCTCACCCTGAGCGCCGCGCAGGTCGTGTTCGCCCTCGCCACGTCCTACCCCGTGGCCCTGGTCGCGCGCATCGCTGTCGGCGCCGGTGACGCGATGGTGTTCGTCTGCGTGCTGCGGCTCGTCGCCTACTGGTTCGCGCCCCGCACGGTGCCGCTCATGACGCAGCTGACCGGGATCAGCGGCCAGCTCGGGATGATCCTGGCCGCGGTGCCGATGACGTGGGCGCTCCACCGGCTGGGCTGGACCTGGGCCTATCTCACGACCGCCGTGGCCGGGCTCGTTCTCGCCGCCGCGCTCCTCGTCGTCGTGCACGACCGTCCTGGCGTCCGGCGGCACCTCGGTGCGCCGCTCCAGATCCGAGGGCTGGCAAGCCGCATCCGTGACGCGTGGAGCGACGACGGGACTCGGCTCGGGTTCTGGACGCACTTCTCGACCCAGTTCAGCGCCACGGTCCTCGGCATCCTCTGGGGCTACCCGTTCTTCGTCCGCGGCGAGCACACCACTCCGGCGTTCGCGGCGTTCCTGCTGACCCTGCTCACCCTCGCCACGATGGCGAGCGGACCGTTCCTCGCGTGGCTCACCGCCCACCGGCCGTACCACCGGTCGTCGACCACCCTCACCATCGTGGCCGCGATCGCGAGCTCGTGGGCCGCCGTGCTGCTCTGGCCGGGTGACGCGCCGCCGTGGCTGCTGGTCACGATGGTCGTGGTGACGGCCGTCGGGGGGCCTGCATCGATGGTCGGCTTCGACTTCGTGCGCACCTTCGGCAGTGCCGAGCGCGCCGGCCTGGCGACAGCCCTGGTCAACACCGGTGGCTTCATCGCGTCGCTGTGCACGATCCTCGCGATCGGGGTGGTGCTCGACCTGCTCACACCCGCGGGCTCCGACGTCTACGCCTCCAGCGCCTTCCGAGGCGCGATGGCGGTCCAGGTCGTCCCGTGGCTCCTCGGTGCAGCGATGATCGTGCGCCACCGCCGCAGGATCCGGCGCAAGCTCGCCGAGACCGCGCCCGACGTCCTGGCGGCGATGAGGCGCGGCGAGTCCGTCAGCGTCGGTGCCTGAGGCTCAACCGACCTGCTTCGTCATCATCGCGGCCTTCTTGCCGTCGGCCTGGTCGAGCCGCCCCACCTCGGCGTAGCCGCGCGAGCCGTGGAAGGCCAGGGACGCATCGTTGCGCGGCTCCACGTAGACCTCCAGAGCCATCAGCTCACGCGCACGCGCACGCTCCTCGAGCACGTTGTAGAGCATCGTCGCGATGCCGCGCCGTCGGAAGCCGGGCGCGACGACAGCCCGGTCGACGTAGGAGAAGTCGTCCAGCTCGTCACAGAACCAGCGGTAGTTGATGCTGTCGTAGGCGGTGCCTGGCGGCAGCGTGAGGGCGAAGCCTCCCAGCGCCCCGTCGGCGTCCTGCGCCACCACGGCCTGCTCGGCGTACCCGAGGATCTCCTCGAGCCGCTCCATGGTCAGGGGCCCGACGCCTTCGAGCGCGCCCTGGTTGAGGGCGAGCACGGCGTCGAGATCGGGGTCGTCGATCCGGCGTACCAGCATGGCGGGAGCCTAACCTGTGCTGAGCCCAGGCGGGAGTTCTTCGCCGGCGCTCAGCCGATGGTGAACCTCACCCCGGCCGCGGTCTCCGAGGCATCCCAGAGCTCGGCGGCGAGCTCGGGATCACGGGCCAGCGCCGTCATCCCGACCGGCTTCGGCCGGCCACGGAGCTGGCGGAAGCCTGACGGCCCGACGTACGCGCCGCCCTCGAGCGTCGGGTCCGTCGCCGCGCGCTCGATCGGCCACGCCCCTGCGGAGGCGGACTGAGCGACCGCTCGGCTGACCTGGTGGACGACGGCCCCCTGGAGGCTGCGGCCGCCGAGCTGGAGGCCCGACCGGGAGAGCTGCGTCAGCGCATAGCCCGGGTGTGCCCCGAGGCTCGTGACGTCGATCCCGGCGGCGCGGACCCGTCGGTCCAGCTCGCGCATGAAGAGAAGATTCGCGAGCTTCGACTGCGCGTACGCCCCCCAGCGGTCGTAGCGGGCGAGCGGCGCACCCGGTTCCAGCGACCTCAGGTCGAGTTTGCGGGCGAACGAGTGCATCAGCGACGAGACCGACACGACCCGCGCACGGCTCGTCGTCAGGGTCGGCCAGAGGTGCGCGGTGAGCGCGAAGTGGCCGAGGTGGTTGGTCGCCATCTGCAGCTCGAACCCCTGCGCGGAGGTGCGGAAGGGCGCCGCCATGATGCCGGCGTTGTTGATCAGCACGTCGATCCGCCCGGCGCGCTCGGCGATCTCGGTGGCAGCCGCGGCGACCGAGTCCAGGTCGGCGAGGTCCAGCCGGACGGCGAGCGCCTGCGCGTCACGCACCCCGTGCCGCAGCGCTGACAGTGCGTCCTCCACCGTGGCGAGATCGCGCCCGGCGGCGACGATCTTCGCGCCGTGGTGCGCGAGCTGAAAGGCCACCTCGGTGCCCAGGCCTCCGGTGACCCCGGTGAGGACGACCGTGGTGCCGTGGAGGTCACCGATGTCGTCAGTGGTCCAGGAACCCGCCGCGGGCGCCGGCCTCACGGCGTGACCGCGATCTCGGCGAGGAGGTCACCTACCAGGCTGGAGTCGCCGGTCCAGGTGACCGAGAGGGGATGGAGCGCCTCGCGCCCCGAGACGAGCATCAGGAACGTCTCGGCGGCCATGCTGACCCGCGCCGTCGGCTGCGGGGACGTGCCGTCGTGGAGCCGTCCCCGTCCGCCGTCGCCGACCTCGACCCAGACCGAGCGCCTCACGCCGCCGGTGAGCTCGACGTCCAGCTCGGTGCCCGGCTCGGCCTTCAGCCGCTTGGCGAGGACATAGGGCAGCGCGGTCAGGAAGCTTCCGACCACGAGGGCGCCGGCGCGGCCGTCGTACCCGCCCGGGGCGCCGACGGCGCCGCGCAGGTCCTGCTCGTGCACGAACATGTCGACCATCCGGTTGCGCAGCAGCGTCTCGTTGCTCCAGCCGATGCCTCCGGGCGTGACCCCCGCGGCGGCCGACGGGTCGTCGGGGAGAGACGCGAGGGCCTTCTTGCGGACCTCGACGGCCTCGCGGAGCTCATCGACCAGCTCGCGGGGCATGGCGTCGGCGCGCTCACGCACCCCGGCCTCGGTGTACGCCGACGTGAACTCGCCGCCGTCGACACGTCCCTGCGCCGGGCCACCGCGGCCGGTGCCCGCGAGCTCCGACTCCAGCGCAGCGAGGTGAGCGACCACGTCACGGACGCGCCAACCCGGGCAGCCGGTCGGCAGCTCCCACGCGTCGTCCACCACGGCGTCGAGGAGCGCCAGGGTCCGGTCGGCGGACTCGGCCCAGGCGTCGACGTACAGCGAGAGATCCATGCGCGAAAGCCTAGGGGAGCCGGGACGGTGCTGGACCCGACCTTCGAGAAATCACCCGCGTCTCGAGCGACGCGACCGCATCTCGGCGTCGAACGTCTCCATCGCCGTCGTCATCTGCTGCTGGTACGCGGGCTCAGCGAGGCGTGCCGCCATCTCGTCCGGTGTGACGTCCTCGACGTGCGACGCGAGCCACCAGACGTTGCCGAAGGGGTCGCGGATGCGGCCCCCTCGGTTGCCGAAGGCGTCGTCGGCCAGTGGAGTCACCTCCTGAGCTCCGGCATTCAGCGCCGAGACGAACGTCGCGTCCACGTCCTCGACGTAGAGGCTGAGCAGGGCGATGCAGTCTGGCCACTCCGGTGCTGCGTCGAACGCCATGACGACACGGTCGCCGATGAGCACCTCGGCGTGCCCGAGCCGTCCGTCGGGGAGCGCGAACCGCCCGCGTTCGACCGCCCCGAAGGCGGCCACCATGAAGTCGACGAACTCTGAAGCACCTCGCACGGAGACGTAGGGGGTCAGCGTGCCGTAGTCGGGAGGAATGGGTGATGTCGTCATGAGCCGACGTTAAGGTCGAATGCGGACATTTCCTGTCCTGATTCTGGCGGGACGCCGAACGCGTCCGCAGGGTGGCCGACAGCCGCGCGCTGGGGTTGCCGCGCCTACTCTCGGAGCGTGAACGAGAAGCGTCGCGTCCGTGTCAGGGCGC
Organism: Mumia sp.; assembly: GCF_028803055.1. Taxonomy (NCBI): domain Bacteria; kingdom Bacillati; phylum Actinomycetota; class Actinomycetes; order Propionibacteriales; family Nocardioidaceae; genus Mumia; species Mumia sp. The sequence continues at coordinate 12,474 of NZ_JARBCJ010000048.1, read as the reverse complement.
CCGAGCTGGTGGGTCGCGGCTGGCTGAACACGGGGGGCGCGGACCTCGGGCTCGCCGACCTGCGCGGACGGTTCGTCGTCCTCGATTTTTGGACCTCAGGCTGCATCAACTGCCTGCACGTCCTGGACGAGATGCGCCCGCTGGAGGAGAAGTACGCCGACGCGCTGGTCGTCGTGAGCGTGCACTCGCCCAAGTTCGCGCACGAGGCGACCGCCGATGCGCTCGCCGCGGCGGTCCAGCGCAACGGCGTCACCCACCCGGTCCTCGACGACCCCGACCTGACGACGTGGCAGGCGTACGCCGTGCGCGCCTGGCCGACCCTGGTCGTGGTCGACCCGGAGGGCTACGTCGTCGCCCAGTACGCCGGGGAGGGCCACGTGCACGCCATCGACGCGCTGCTCGCGACGCTCGTCCCCGAGTACGAGGAGCGAGGCTCGCTCACGCGAGGCCGGTCGCCGTACGTCGCTCCCGATCCCGAGCCGGGCGACCTCCGCTTTCCCGCGACCGCGATCCGGCTCCCGTCCGGCAACGTCCTCGTCGCGGACGCCGGCAGCGGGAGCGTCGTCGAGCTCGCGGCGGACGCGGCGACCGTCGTCGGCCGCCACGAGGGGTTCCGCGAGCCGAACGGACTCGTGCTCCTCCCCGAGGGCGTACGGGACACCGTCGCGTACGACGTGGTCGTCGCCGACACGGTGGCGCACCAGCTCGTCGGACTCCGGCTCGACGACGGTGCGGCGGAGCCGCTCGCGGGTGACGGTCGGCAGTGGATGCAGGGCGACGGGACCACGTCGCTGTCGTCACCGTGGGACGTGGCCTGGTGGCGCGGCCGGGTCTGGGTCGCGATGGCCGGGATCCATCAGCTCTGGACCTACGACCCGGCCACCGGAACCGTCGAGGTGGTCGCCGGCACCACCAACGAAGGACTGGTCGACGGGCCGCTGATCGACGCGTGGTTCGCCCAGCCGTCGCGCCTCGCCCCCGACGGGGAGGTGCTGTGGCTGGCCGACCCGGAGGCGAGCGCGCTTCGCCGCATCGTCGAGCGCGACGGTGAGCTCGTCGTGGAGACGGTCGTGGGGCAAGGCCTCTTCGACTTCGGTTTCGTCGACGGCCCGGCCGACGAGGCGCTCCTCCAGCACCCGCTCGGTCTTGCGGTCCTCCCCGACGGCTCGGTGGCGATCGCGGACACCTACAACGGCGCCGTGCGCCGCTACGACCCGGCGACCGACGAGGTGAGCACCCTGGCCACCGGCCTCGCCGAGCCGTCCGGCCTGCTCGTGGACGGTGACACCGTGCTCGTCGTCGAGTCGACGGGGCACCGGCTCACCCGCGTGGCGGTCGGGTCCTCCGCGGCCGCCAGCGGCGCCAGCCACACGACCGGCCGCCCGACCACCGACGTCCGCGGCGGCGAGGTCGAGCTGGTGGTTGCGTTCACGCCGCCACCGGGGCAGCACCTCGACGAGCGGTACGGCCCCGCGACGCGGCTGGTCGTCACGTCGACGCCGCCGGCACTCCTCCGCGAGGGCGAGGGCCGGGAGACCGGACTCGACCGTCGGTTGGTCCTCGATCCCGCGGTCGGCGACGGAGTCCTCCACGTGGCCGCCATGGCGGCGTCCTGCGACGACGACGGCGGAGTCGGCGCCGCCTGCTACATCCATCAGCAGGACTGGGGGGTCCCGGTCCGGGTCACACCAGACGGCGAGGCTCGGATCGTGCTCCCGCTCGGCGGTACGGCCTAGCGGACCGGTCGCGGCTCAGGGCCGCAGCGTCCGCCTCCGCGCGAGCCACACCAGGAGCGCCGCGAGCGTCCCGACGACGACGCCGCCGACGCCGAACGCGAGCGCACCGAGGGACAGCGCGACGACGCCGAGCACCTGCGGCTGCTTGCCCGTGCCCCACGTGGCCGTCGCCAGCCGTGGGTCGGTCGCGTCGCACGACAGCGTGGCCTCCGTGCCGACCCAGCCGGTCGTCGAGTCTCGTGCCGACAGCGCCACGAGGTGCCACCCACCGACCGCCGCGGACTGGTTGCGCAGCGCGGGAACCTCGATGACGGGCCCGCCTTGGGGGATCAGGTCGCACGCGACACCGAGGTCGGCACCCGTGGCTTCCGCGGGGACGTCGGCTCGCACCCACACCGCGAGCCGGTTCTTGGTCACGGTGACGGAGCTGTCGTCGGGCAGCGCCGTCACGGCTGCGTCGCGGGCGACGCCCACGGCGCCGAGACCGAGGACGAGTGCGCCGGCGACCCCGACGAGGGCGATCACCGCGCCGACGGCGTACCAGCCTCGAGAGAGCCGCCGCGGGCGTCGTGGCTCGCGCGAGGTGACGGGCTGGACCATGGCGCGAGCGTATCGGTGCCCTCTCCGGGCCGGAGGCGCTAGGGCGTCAGCGGGATCCAGGTGCCGTGGTCGGCGATGCGCACGACGGCAGCGAGGCCGGCGTCGTCGAACGCGGAGACGATGGCGTCGCGACCCTCGGTGAAGTGCGCCCAACCGTCGTAGTGGACGGGGATGGTGACCGGGTCGGACAGGATCGCGGCTGCCGCAGCCGTGCGGACGCTGTCGAGGCTGACCGGGCGCCCGCGGAACTTCCCCGGGACGCGGGCCGCGCCGGCGTGGAGGACCGCCGCGTCGATGCCGGGGACGCGCCGGGCGAATCCGACGACCTGGCAGTTGACGTTGCCCTCCGCGTCCCGCTCGCCGTCCTCGGGGCCGTGCACGGCCGGTACGGCGGTGACAGTCAGCTCACCGTCGTAGGGCCGGGGGAACCTCCGTGTCTCCCAGGCGGCGAGGCCTTGCGCTGGAGAGCCGAGGCGTTCTGCGCCACCGGTCGTGGTGAGCAGCAGCGGAGCCGCCATCGCAAAGGCACGGCCACGGTCGTCGAGGTTGTCGGCGTGGTTGTCGTGGCTCACCAACACCATGTCGACGTCGGCCAGCTGGCCCTCGGTCACGACCGGGCCCGAGGTCTTCGTGAGGTAGCCGTGCGGTCCCGGGTCGTCGAAGGTGGGGTCGCTGACGATGCGCAGCCCGCCCAGGTCCATCACCAGCGTCGGGCCTCCGACCACCAGCACCTCGCCGTCGTGACGGGGCAGGAGGGACGGCATCATGACCCGGCCGCGCTCGCCCCGAGCAGCCCTCGGGCGCAGACCTGCAGGCGCTCCATCAACGCGCGGATGACGGGGACGGCCTCCGCGCCTCTGCGGTGGACCATCCCGACGTGCCGCTCGCCGAACAGTGTGGACCGCCGTACCTCGACATCGGGGTGTCGGAACGCCGAGAGGGCGAGCTGCGGCAGGACGGTCACTCCGAACCCGTGCGCCACCAGGTTCTGGACCGCGACGTAGTCGTCGCTCTCGTGGAGCAGTCGCGGTTCGAAGCCTGCGCCGTGACAGCAGGACACGAGGTGCTGACGGCATCGAGCGCAGCCGGCGACCCAGTCCTGCTCGGCGAGCCACGGGGTGTCGAGCTCGGTCGGCGCCGTACCGGGCGGGATCACGAGGTGGATCGGCTCCACCCCGAGCGGCGCCCAGCTGAGCGAGCCGTCGTCGTCCGGCGGGCCGTCGTAGCCGAAGACCAGGGCTACGTCGGTCTCGCCGGCAAGCACCGACGCCCACGCCTCGGGCGGCTCGGTCTCGACCAGGGAGACCCCCACACCGGGGTGGTCGGCGCGCAGCGAGCGTACGGCCGGTGGCACGAGGGTCGCGACACCCGAGGGGAAGGACGCGAGGCGTACGACCCCGCTGTGCCTCTGCGCCAGCGCACCGAGCTCCTCGCCGGCGAGGTGCAGGGCCCCGTGCATGACGTCGGCGTGCCCCAGCAGGGAGGCGCCGGCCTCGGTGAGCTGTGTCCCCCGCGCGGTCCGCAGCAGGAGCGGGCCGCCGGCCTCGCGCTCCAGCTGTCTCAGCTGCTGGCTGACGGCCGACTGCGTGGTGCCGAGCTCGCGGGCCGCGGCACTGAGCGAGCCCGTACGAGCGACGACACGGAACATGAGCACACGTCGTGGGTCCATCTCGACCCATTAGAGGCGCTAAGAGATGCCCTCGGCAAGTGTGGGCTTCCGGGGACGCCAGGGTCGGAACAGCATGGAGGCATGGAGACCTTAGGACTGATCGGCGGCATGAGCTGGCACTCGACCGCGACCTACTACCGGATCATCAACGAGATCGTGGCCGCCGCGAGAGGCGGTCACGCCTCCGCGCGGATCACGCTCGAGTCGCTCGACTTCGAGGAGATCCGCCAGTGCCAGATCCGCGGTGACTGGGCTTCGGCCGCGGCTCTGCTGACCGAGGCAGGGCAGCGCTGCGTCCGCAGCGGAGCGACCACGGTGGCGATCTGCACGAACCTGATGCACAAGGTCGCCCCCGAGGTCGAAGCCGGCATCGACGTCCCGCTCGCTCACATCGCGGACGCCGTCGCGGCGGAGGCGGCCCGCAACGGGTGGCGGACGCTCGGCATCCTGGGCACCCGGTGGGTGATGGAGGAGGACTTCTACGCCGGGCGGCTGGCTCGGCACGGGATCGACTCGGTCATCCCCGACGAGGCTGACCGCGAGATGTCCGACACCATCATCTTCGACGAGCTGACCAAGGGGATCGTGCAGGTCGCCTCCCGGTCGGCGTACATCGACACCATCCAGCGGTTGGCTGACCAGGGTGCGGATGCGGTCGTGCTCGCCTGCACCGAGATCGGTCTGCTGATCCAGCCCCACGAAGTCCCAGTTCCCCTCGTCGACAGTGTCGAGGTGCACGCACGGGAGCTCGGCCGCCTGGCCTTGGGGACGGTGACCGCGACTCGCTGGTGACGTCCGATATCCGCCAGCCCGGAGTGCTGCGATCCCGGTGTACTAGGGCGATGAACGCGACGAGCAACGACAAGGCCGCCCGCTTCCGCTCACTCCATGAAGGGACGCGACCGCTGGCCCTGACCAACGTCTGGGACGTGGCGAGCGCGGTCGTCGCCGAGGAGGCCGGTGCGCCGGCGGTCGCGACGACCAGCGCGGGAGTCGCCTGGGCCTTGGGGAGGCCGGACGGCGACCAGCTGGACCGTGCACGGGGCGTGGCCGTCGTGTCCGCGATCGCTGCCGCGGTCGACGTGCCCGTCACCGTCGACGTCGAGGGCGGCTACGCGGCGTCGGCCGACGGCGTCGGCGAGACCGTGGCTGTGATCCTGGACGCGGGGGCCGTGGGCATCAACATCGAGGACGGCGACCGCGGTCCGGAGGAGCTCGTCGCGAGGATCGTCGCGGCGAGACGAGCTGCCGACGCCGCCGGCGTGCCGATGTTCATCAACGCTCGTACGGACGTCTTCCTCGCAGCGGTCGGCTCCCCCGACGAGCAGCTCGCCGAGGCGCTCGCGCGCGCCGACCGCTACATCGAGGCCGGTGCGGACGGCATCTTCGTCCCCGGTGCCTCCACCGCCGAGTGCATCGGTGCCCTCACGGCCGCGCTCCCCGTCCCCGTCAACGTCATGGTCGGACCCGGAGCACTCAGCATCGACGACCTCGGCCGTCTCGGGGTGGCACGGGTGAGTCTGGGGTCGAGCGTGGCGCAGGCCGCCTACGCCGTGGTCCAGCGCGCGGTCGAGGAGATGGCGTCGAGCGGCACCTACGGCGCGACCGCGGGCGCGGTCGACTACGGATGGCTCAACGATCTGATCGCGGGGCGTCGAGGGAACCCGATCGTCGGTGGTGGACTCTCCAGGGTGTGAGCAGCCAGGTGGAGGACCGCATCGACCCGCACCCCGATCAGGAGGTGTGGGCACAGCTGCGGTCGGGGAGCGAGCACGCGTTCGCCGAGCTGTTCACCCGGTACGGCGACGCGGTCTACAACTTCGCGTTCCGCCGGGTGGCGTGCTGGGCGACCGCCGAGGACGTCGCGCAGGCCACGTTCGTCGCCCTGTGGCGGCGGGCCGCTGACGGACGGGTCGACGAGCTCAGGGGCGAGTCCGCTCGCGGCGTCCTGCTCGCGATGGCGTCGCAGGAGTGCGCCAACGCCTTGCGTGGGCGTCGGCGGCTGGCGGCGCTGAGGCGCAAGGTGCCGTTGAACGAGATCGACCACGACCACGCCGACGGGGTAGCGGCCGACGTCGACAGCGAACGACGGATGCGTGAGATCCGCGCCGTCGTCGGTCGGCTGCCCGCCGGCCAGCGGGTCGTGGTGGAGCTGGTGTGGTGGTCGGGCTGCTCGATGCAGGAGGCCGCCGAGGCGCTCGGGCTGCCTGTCGGCACGGTGAAGTCCCGGCTCGCTCGCGCCCGTGCGCGCCTCGGCGAGCAGTCAGTCATCCTGCAACGTGAGGAGCGGTCATGAGGATCGAGCTTCCGACCGAGCGAGTGCTCACCGACAAGGACGAGCGCGCCGCGCAGATCGTCGCGACGGCATCCCGGGGCCGCCGCCCGATCACACGTGGCTGGGCGGGCCCGGCCGTGGCGTCCGTGGCGGCGGCGGCGGTCATCGGCCTGAGCCTGGCCTTCGCCGGCGACGACCCCGCGACCTCGCCGCCCGCCGTCCCGGAGTCCGAGGTCGCGGCGTCGCCGACGGCGCGACCAGAGCCCGCCCAGCCCGATGTCGAGCTGTGGCTGCGTGACCTCCCGCGCGAGGAGGCCGCCGCTCTCGCCACCGACTGCGCGAAGGGGATGGGGAGCAGACGCTCGGTGTTCGAGCCGGAGGAGGTGCTGTCCGCCCAGGTGCAACGCGGGATGACCGGCCTCGGCCGGACGGCGGTCGTCGTCGCCGAGGACTCCGCGACGGGGCAGCGCATCGGGTGCGAGATCCCGCTGCGCTACCGGGGCACCACCGTCGGGATGGATTCCGCGCTGATGCGTGGGCCGGGGAGCAAGTCGACCAGGAACGCCAACGACACGACGCATCCTGCGGTCCCGGTCGACGGTCCGGGCGGCTACGCCCTCGGGTACGCCGGGGACACCTACCAGGTCGACGAGCGGGTGGCGTCCATGCGCCGGCGCTTCGTCGTCGACGGGCAGGCCGGTCCGTGGCACGTGGCTCGGGCTGTCGACGGCTACGTCTTCCTCCAGGCGCGGATCGCGAAGCGTGATCTCGTCGGGGTGCGCGCGTTGACCCTCGAGACGCAGGTGCTCGACGACGACGGCAACCTGCTGGACGCGCCGGGAGACCAGGAGAACGGTGGCGGGATCAGCAAGAGCCCGGGCACCACCCGTACGGACGACCGCAGCTGGGATCTGTGCGAGCTGGTCCGACCCAAGGATGTGATCAGCTCGCGCACCTGCTCAGGTCCGTCGTCCTGAGACGAGGACCCGACAGAAGGACCCGACGTTCCCCCGTCTCCGGGGCGAACAGTCGGGTCCTTCTGTCGAGATGTGCGTCAGGTCGTCAGAACGCAGCCTCGTCGAGCTCCATCACGTCGAGGTCGATCGCCTCGGCGATGGCCTTCTCGGCGGCGAGCTTCGGGAGGACCTGGCGCGCGAAGAACTGCGCCGCGGCGATCTTGCCCTCGTAGAAGTGCTTGTCCGCCGGCGAGACGGCGCCCTCGAGCTTCGCGAGGGCGACCTCGGCGCCGCGCAGCAGCAGCCACGCGCAGACCACGTCACCGAGCGCCATGAGCAGGCGGGTGCTGTTGAGCCCCACCTTGTAGACGTTCTTCGGGTCGCCACCGTCGGCCGGGTTGGCCGACATCATCTGACCGAAGACCGCACCGAGGATGCCCTGGGCGTCCTCGAGACCCTTGGCGAGGAGCTCGCGCTCGACCTTGAGGCGGCCGTTGCCCGCCTCCGAGCCGATGAACGACTGGATCTCCTGCGCCATGTGGGCGATCGCCTGGCCCTGGTCCTTGACGATCTTGCGGAAGAAGAGGTCCTGCCCCTGGATCGCGGTGGTGCCCTCGTACAGGGTGTCGATCTTGGCGTCACGGACGTACTGCTCGACCGGGTAGTCCTGAAGGAAGCCCGAGCCGCCGAAGGTCTGGAGCGACTCCGTCCCGAGCAGCACCCACGAGCGCTCGGAGCCGTAGCCCTTGACGATCGGCAGCAGCAGGTCGTTGACGCGCTCGGCGAGCGTGTCCTCCTCGCCGGCCGCCTCGGACATCATCACCCGGTCCTGCCAGGTCGCGGTGTAGATGACCAGCGAGCGCAGCGCCTCGGAGTACGACTTCTGGGTCATCAGCGAGCGCCGCACGTCCGGGTGGTGGGTGATCGTCACTCGCGGCGCGTCCTTGGCCGGGTCGAGCATGTCGGCACCCTGGATGCGCTCCTTGGCGTACTCGAGGGCGTTGAGGTAGCCGGTCGAGAGCGTCGCGATGGCCTTGGTGCCGACCAGCATGCGGGCGTTCTCGATGACCTGGAACATCTGGGCGATGCCGTTGTGCACCTCACCGAGCAGCCATCCCTTGGCCGGAGCGCCGTTGCCGACCGACGGATCGCCGAAGGTGACCTCGCAGGTCGTCGAGACCTTGATGCCCATCTTCTTCTCGACGTTGGTGACGTAGGCGCCGTTGCGGGTGCCGTCGAGCTCACCGGTCTCGAGGTCGAAGCCGTACTTGGGGACGATGAAGAGCGACAGGCCCTTGGTGCCGGGGCCGCCGACGCCCTCGATGCCGACCGGGCGTGCGAGCACCAGGTGGATGATGTTCTCGCTCATGTCGTGCTCGGCGGAGGTGATGAAGCGCTTGACACCCTCGATGTTCCAGGTGCCGTCCTCCTGGAGGTACGCCTTCGTGCGGCCGGCGCCGACGTCGGACCCGGCGTCGGGCTCGGTGAGGACCATCGTGGCGCCCCACTTGCGGTCGACCATGTGCTGCGCGATCTTCTTGTCACGGTCGGTGCCGTTGCGGTGCAGGATGGAGCCGAAGTTCGGGCCGGCCGAGTACATCCAGACCGGGGGGTTGGCACCGAGCACCAGCTCTGCGGTGGACCACACGAGCGACGCGGGAGCAGGCTGACCGCCGAGCTCGACCGGGAGCTGGAGGCGGTACCACTCCGAGTCCATCCACGTCTTGTAGCTCTTGGCGAAGCCGGCCGGCATCGTGACGGTGCAGGCCTCGGGGTCGTAGACCGGGGGGTTGCGGTCGGCCTCGGCGAAGGACACGGCGAGGTCCTCACGTGCCATCCGGTCGATCTCGCTCAAGATGCTCTTGGCGGTGTCGACGTCGAGGTCCTCGAACAGGCCCTTCCCCAAGACTTCGTCGCGGCCGAAGACCTCGAAGAGGTTGAACTCGATGTCGCGAAGGTTGCTCTTGTAGTGGCTCACGGCGACAGGTCCTTAGTCTTTCGTGCTGCCTCGCGCACGCAGCGGATTACTCGCGAGTAATAACAGTGTCCTACTCGTGAGTAACCGATGCAACCCCGGGGCGCCGAACCGGGGTACGTCGAGGGATCTGGGAGACTTCAGCCATGCGGGTCTCCACCAAGTCGGACTACGCCCTCCGGGGCCTGATCGAGATCACCAGCCGCGACGATGCCTCCCCGGTCTCTGCCGAGGAGATCGGGCGCAAGCAGGAGATCCCCCACGGCTTCCTCCAGGCGATCCTCGCCGACCTCCGTCGTTCGGGGATCGTCGTCAGCCAGCGCGGCCAGTCCGGTGGCTGGCGCCTTGCCCGGGCCGCCACCGAGATCACCGTCGCCGACGTCATCCGTGCGGTCGACGGCCCTCTCGTGAGCGTGTACGGACTGCGGCCCGAGTCCGTGGCCTACACCGGGTCGGCGGAGGTGCTGCAGCACGTGTGGATCGCCGCCCGGGCGAGTCTCCGTGAGGTCTTCGAGTCGGTGACGATCCAGCACCTCGCCGACGGGGTCCTCCCGGATGCGGTGGAGGCGATGACCACGGACGAAGACGCGTGGCAGCCGCACTGAGTCGCTGAGACGACGGGCCGAGCGGATCCGCTCACGGCTCGAGGCGCGCGGGCTCCTCGATCAGCCCGGGGACCGGGACGCGGCGGCGCTCGCGCGCCATCACCGCGCGCGTCACGAGGAGTGACGAGGTGATGAGTCCCATCGCGAGAAGGGCCACCTCCATCGGGATCGCCCGGAAGCCGAGCGCCGAGAGCGCCGCGATCCACACCACGACGACAGCGGCGTTGGCCGCGAGGATTCGCAGGACGAGCAAGGGGGACCTCCTCAGGGAGAAGTCCCGCCGAGTCTAGCGACGGCGCCCTGCGCGGGGCCTCTGGGGGCGGCTACCGTGCACCCATGCCCCCCGCGAACCCCTGGCGCGACGCGCTCAACACACTCGGCAGCACCTTCATGACGTCGACCATGATCCGGTCGACCTCCAAGGAGGCCGGCATGCCGGCCTCAGCCCTCTACTTCCGCGGGCGCGTCGGCGTCCTCGGCGACGTCTCGACGGACGCGGCCTTCGACGTCCTGGGGATCTTCTCCCGGCGTGTGGTCGACAGCGTCTGGGAGCGCAGTGCCGAGACGGCGCCACAGGCCGCGGTGGACGCCTACCTCGACGTGTGTCACCGGTGGGGCCGCGAGAACCTCGTGGACGACAAGGCGGCAGGTCGCGCCACGGCCCTGCTCGAGCAGGTGCTCGACGAGGCCGACCTGGCGCCGATGCTGCTGGCTCAGGGCTGGCAGCGGGCCGAGCGCCCGAACGACGTCCCGGCACGGTTGGCGCAGGCGGCGATGGCGGTGCGGGAGATCCGTGGGGGTCAGTACTTCGCCGCCCTCGGCCTGGTCGGGCTCTCCGTCCCGCGCGCGATGCTCGTCGATCCGGGCGCAGGCGCCGAGCGCATGTCCACGCTCGGGTGGAACGACGACGAGATCGCCGAGGCGAGGCTGCGCCAGCGGCCCAGCGACTCCGGCCGCTGGCGCGATGCGCAGAGCGCGCTCGAAGGCGCGTTCCTGGGTCTCCTCGGTGACGTCGTCGGCGAGGATGGTGTGAGGGCTCTCGGCGAGGCGCTCCTCGCGGTCCAGCGCGTGCCGAACGACTGAGGACACACCGATGCCCCTCCGCCCGAGGGAGCGGAGGGGCATCGGTCAGATGGTGAACCGGTCGGTCGGCTCAGCGCGTCGCCGCGTGACCCTGATGCCGTGCCGGGGCCGGCGCGGACAGGGCCTGGGCCTTCGCCGACGCCGCAGCGTTCGCCTTGCGGCTGCCGTCGGGGAAGAGACCGGACTTCGACTTCGTCAACGTCAAGGTCGCGTGCGCAGCGGCGTCGCCGAGCTCGTTGAGCGCCTTCACGCTGAGGTTGGTGATGTCGTCGCAGGCCTGGTGGTAGCACGGGTCGTACCACTCGCCGGCCGTACCGCCGTAGACGGCTGCCTCCTCCGGCGTCTTCACACCCTCGGCGCCCGAGAAGAGACCGCCCGCCGGGATGCCGGCCGCGATGAACGGCCCGTAGTCGGAGCGTCCGTCGAAGTCGGTCGGCTCGCTCGCCAGACCCTGGCTCTCGAAGTAGTCCGTGAAGATCGTCTCGATGACGTCGGATCCGGGCGGACCGACCGGACCGCCGGAGGAGCCGTCGCCGTCGTAGACGAAGCGGACGTAGTTCGGCGACCCGATCATGTCGAAGTTGAGGTTCGCGTAGATCTTCGAGCGCTGCTGATCGCTCAGCGACGCGACGTAGTGCTCGGCTCCGAGCAGACCGGACTCCTCAGCACCCCAGAACGCGAAGCGCACCGGGCGGGACAGCTTCTTGGTCAGCTTGAGGTCCGACATCGCCTGTGCGATCGCGAGCGTGCCGGCCGAGCCGCTGCCGTTGTCGTTGATGCCGGGGCCCTCGGGGACGGAGTCGAGGTGGGCGCCCACGACGACGACCTGGTCCTTGTTCTTGACCTTCTTGAGGTCCTTCGGCGAGAGGTCCGCGATCACGTTCCACGTGGTGCGGTTGGGATCGGTCTCCACCTCGGTCGAGACCGAGAGCGTCACGGGGCCTGCGGCGGCCTGCTCGAGCAGTGCCACGGCGTCGGCGTAGGACAGCCCGACGACCGGGATGTCCTTGGGATCGCCGAGGGTCCCGATGGACAGCTCGGTACGGCCCGGGTTGCCCTCGTTGAAGATGATCACGGCGTCGTAGCCCGCCGCCGCGGCGTTGTCGACCTTGACGGCGAAGTCGCAGCCGCCGCGCTGGACGAGCGCGATCGCGTCCTCGGCCGGCGCGGGATCGAAGCTGCCCGGGGTGCATCCGGCGGTGCTGCTCGGCTCCTCGGTCGCGGGGATGACGTTGTCGTTCGCGGGCACGACGACGCCGGTCACCTCACCGCCGCCGGAGTAGCTGTAGATGTCGGTCTCGTAGTCGGTGGCCGTCGGCGACACCTGCGAGAGGGTCGGCTCGGAGAGCGACCGGAAGAACGAGAACGTGAAGGCCTGCTTCTTGACCGAGTAGCCCGATCGGCGGAGCTGCTTGGTGACGTAGTCGACGGATGCCTCGTAGCCGGGGAGCCCGGAGGCGCGCGTCCCGTCGTTCTGGTTGGCGATGACCTGCAGTGCACGCGCGTGCTTCAGGATGCCGTTGACGGTGACTGCCTTGCGGAGCTGCGTCGTGTTGACGTCGTCGATTTCCGCCG
>NZ_JARBCJ010000047.1:0-19038 GCF_028803055.1 Mumia sp. | reverse complement strand
GACCTGCAGGTAGAGCCGGCTCACCGTGTCCGACCGCATCGAGTGCAGCGCAAAACCGTGGGGGTGCCAGGCGTAGACGAGCTCGTCGGTCGACGGAGCGACGTCGGCGAGGATGCCGAACCACGCGTACGGATAGGTGCGCTCCCACGTCGTGCCGCCGGGGATCGCGGATCGGCTCGGCCCGAACGACCCGTCGCAGCCGGCGATCGCGTCAGCCTCGAGGCGGTGCTCCGTGCCGTCGGCGGCGCGGTAGGTGACCGACGGCCGGTCGCTGTCGACCTCGTGCAGCGCGGTGTCGGTGATCTCGTACACCCACTCCTGACCACCGGCGGCACGGGCGTCGACGAGGTCCTTCTGCACCTCCGTCTGCCCGTAGACGTAGACGCTGCGGCCCACCAGGTCCACGAAGTCGAGGTGGTGGCGCTCGTGGGGAAACTGGAGATAGATCCCGCGGTGCCGGTCACCCTCGTGCGCGAGCCGCGCGCCCAGACCGGCCTCGCTCAGGAGGTCGACGCTGCTCTGCTCGAGGATCCCCGCACGGATCCGTGCCGCCACGTACTCCTGACTGCGGGTCTCCAGCACGACCGACTCGACACCCTCCGCCGCGAGCAGGTGGGCGAGGAGGAGACCGGCGGGCCCAGCGCCGACGATGGCGACCTGGGTCCGCGAGGTGACGGGGCTCATGGGGACATTGGAGCGTGCCGCGGGTCGTCGGTCGATGTGCCGCTTCTGCTGGGCGGAATGCCTGCGGGGTCGGCCCCGAGCTGCCGCTCGATCCCCTGGGCGGCGACCTGCAGCGCGGCCACCAGTCGCGACCGGTCGCGCTTGAGGTGCGGCACCACCACGCCGATCGCGGCGACGACCGACCCGCTGCGACGGACGGGGACCGCGACCGAGCAGGCGCCCAGCGACATCTCCTCGTACGTCGTCGCGTAGCCGTCGCGCCGAACCCGCACGAGCTCGTCCTCGAGGATGCCCGGCTGGGTGACGGTGTAGGGCGTCACGCGGGTGAGCGAGCCGAGGACCCGGCGGCGGACGTCGTCCGGAGCGTGCGCCAGCAGGACCTTGCCCACCCCGGTCGCGTGCAGGGGCAGCGTCGAGCCGATGCTGCTCACGACCGGGACGGACGTACGCCCGCGCATCCGCTCGAGGTAGAGCGCCTCGTCGCCGTCGCGCACCGCGAGGTGGACCGTCGCCAGCGTGGCGGCGTAGATGTCGTGGAGGAACGGCTCGGCCACCTGGCGCAGTCCGGCCTCCACCGGCGCGAGCAGCCCGATGTCCCAGATCAGCCGGCCCACGACGTACCGGCCGTCCGGACGCCGCGACAGCGCCCCGGCGGAGACCAGCTCGCCCACCAGGCGGTGCGCGGTCGCCAGGGGCAGGCCGGAGCGCCGCGCCAGCTCGCTCAGCGTCAGGCGGCGGTGGCCGGCGTCGAACGCGGCGAGCAGCGCCATGACTCGCGCAGCCACCGTCACGCCGGGTGCCGAGGTGTTGCCGGCCATGCCCGCTCCTTCCGCTGGACGGAATCGTAGTCTTCATCGTGTGACCGCGGTCACCTAGCGTGCGGGGATGACCTCAGCCGTGCCCTCCGACGACAGCACGTCCACCACGCAGGCCGACATCACGGCCGAGATCGAGGAGATCGAGGCCGCCTACCAGCGCTCCGGGGTCGAGGAGACGCAGCCTCGCCGCGACTACCCGCCCTACCGCAGCACCGCGCTGCGCCACCCCACCAAGGACCTGCACCACGCCGACCCCGAGACGATCGAGCGGTGGGCGCCCTGCTTCGGCACCCGCGACGTCGACCCGCTCGAGGCCGACCTGACGATCCAGAGCACCGGCGAGCCGATCGGCGAGCGTACGGTCGTCACCGGTCGTGTGGTCGACGGCGAAGGACGGCCGGTCCGGCACCAGCTCGTGGAGATCTGGCAGGCGAACGCCGGCGGTCGCTACATCCACAAGCGCGACCAGCACCCGGCGCCCCTGGACCCCAACTTCACCGGTGTCGGGCGGTGCCTGACCGACAGCGACGGCGTCTACCGCTTCCAGACGATCAAGCCGGGCCCGTACCCGTGGCGCAACCACCACAACGCGTGGCGGCCGGCGCACATCCACTTCTCGCTCTTCGGCACCGACTTCACCCAGCGGATGGTGACGCAGATGTACTTCCCGGGCGACCCGCTGTTCGCGCTCGACCCGATCTACCAGAGCGTCACCGACGCCAAAGCGCGCGAGCGGCTCGTCGCCACGTACGACCACGGCCTGACGAGTCACGAGTGGGCGCTCGGCTACCGCTGGGACATCGTGCTCACCGGCAGCAGCCGCACCTACATGGAGCCCGAGGACGACGCGAGCGATCGAGGTGACGCATGAGCACCCTGACGCCCACCCCCGGACAGACCGTCGGGCCGTTCTTCCACTTCGCCCTCCCGTACGCCGGTGACCGCGAGCTCGTCTCGCCGGGCACGCCGGGGGCGGTGCAGCTGCACGGGACCGTGTACGACGGTGCGGGCGCGCCGATCTCGGACGCGCTGGTCGAGATCTGGCAGGCCGCGCCGGACGGTGCCGTGGTGGCGAGGGCGGGCTCGTTGTGCCGGGACGGGGCCACGTTCACCGGGTTCGGTCGGGCACCCACGCGGCGCGACGGGACCTACAGCTTCTGGACCCTCGTGCCCGGGCCTACCGAGGAGGGCGCCGCAGCCTTCTTCGCGGTGACCGTCCTCGCGCGCGGACTCACGAACCGGCTCTTCACGCGGGCCTACGTCCCCGGTGACACCTCCGTCCTCGCCGCCGACCGGCTGCTGGCGTCGGTCGAGGACGACCGGCGCGCCACGCTGCTGGCGGTCGAGGACGAGCAAGGGCTTCGCTTCGACATCCGGCTCCAGGGTGACGATGAGACCGTGTTCCTCCAGTTTCCGGGACACTGAGACCCATGACGGATCTGCTCTGGCCCGGTGACGAGCGGGCCGGGGACCTGCTCGGCGACGCCCACGTCCTCGCGGCGACGGTGCAGATAGAGCAGGCGTGGCTCGACGCGCTCGTCGACGCCGGCCTCGCTCCGAAGGCCCTGGACCTCGTCGGGCTGGTGGGCCCCGACGACCTGCCGGAGCTCGCGGCGGGTGCCGAGGACGGCGGCACCCCCGTCATCGGTCTGGTCGCGCTGCTGCGCCGGCGCGCGGCGCCCCCGGCGCCGCGGAGTCGGACGCCACCTGGATCCACCAGGGTCTGACCAGCCAGGACGTCGTGCACACGGCGGTCGTCCTGGTGCTCCGCGATGCCCTGGACCACATCGCCGCGCAGCTCCGAGAGCAGGCGATCGCACTCGTCGGGCACGTCGAGGCGCACCGGAGGACGGTGATGGTCGGCCGGACGCTGACCCAGCACGCCGTCCCGACGACGTTCGGGCTGGTCGCGGCGGGGTGGCTCGAGGGGTTGCTCGACGCCGCGCACGACATCGACCGGGTGCGGGGCGGCCTACCGGCGCAGCTCGGCGGGGCGGTGGGCACGCTGGCGGCCACCACCGAGCTCGCCCGGCTGCGCGGGCGTCCGGACCCGGCCGCCGTGGCCGTGTCGCTCGCGCGCTCCGCCGCGACGACGCTCGGGCTGGCGTGGACGACGCCTTGGCACGTCCGCCGTACCCCTGTCGTTCGTGCCGGCGATGCCCTCGTCACGGCGACCGACGCGTGGGGACACGTCGCGACCGACGTGCTGACGCTCGCCCGCCCGGAGATCGCCGAGCTCGCCGAGCCGACGAAGGACGGCCGCGGCGGCTCCTCGACGATGCCCCACAAGCAGAATCCGGTGCTCTCGGTCCTGCTGCGCCGTGCGGCGCTCGCCGCGCCCCCGCTCGCCTCGACGCTGCACACCGCGGCGGCGCTCGCCGGCGACCAGCGACCGGACGGTTCCTGGCACGCCGAGTGGGAGACGCTCCGTACGCTCGCGCGCCGCGCCGTGGTCGCGTCGGAGCAGGCCAGCGAGCTCCTTGCCGGGCTGCGGGTCGACGCGGCCCGGATGCGCGCCACCCTCGAGGCCGCCGGCGAGGGGATCTTCACCGAGCGTGACGGCGTCCGGCGGTCGACCGGCGCCGGCGCGGGATCAGGCCCGGATGTCATCGGGACAGAGCCCGTGGGGACGCGTGCATCCTCCTACCTCGGTGCCACCGAGCTGTTCGTCGACGCCACCCTCGTCCGCACCCGTACGTTCCTGGAGGCCTCCGCATGACGGTTCCTCGGATCACCGGAGAGGAGCTGGCCGGTCACGGCGCGCTCCCCCTCCTCGTCGTCGGCCCGTCGCTCGGCACCTCCGCCTCGGCGTTGTGGTCGGCGGCGGCCAAGGAGCTCGGGAGCGACTTCCACGTGGTCGGGTGGAACCTCCCCGGTCACGTCGACGGGCCGGTGCGGTCGCCGTTCACGATCGCCGAGCTGGCCGAGGGAGTGCTCGGATTCGCCGCCGGCGCGGCCGAGGCCCGGGGTGACGAGGCGGTGCGGTTCCTCTACGCCGGCGACTCCGTGGGCGGTGCGGTCGGGCTGCAGCTCCTGCTCGACGCGCCGGAGGCGGTGACCGGCGCGGTGCTGATCTGCACGGGTGCGCAGATCGGTGACGCCCAGATGTGGCACGACCGCGCTGCGACCGTACGCGCCTCCGGGACGCCGGTGATGGTGACCACGTCGGCGGACCGGTGGTTCGCGCCCGGCTTCCTCGAGCGCGAGCCAGGTGTCGGCTCCGCGCTGCTGCACGTGCTGCAGGCGACCGACGCCGAGGGCTACGCGCAGGTCTGCGAGGCGCTCGCGGCGTTCGACGTGCGCGACCGGCTCGACCAGATCGATTCTCCGGTGGTCGCGCTCGCGGGCGAGCACGACGTCGCGACGCCCCCCGACAAGCTCAGGGAGATCGCCGACGGGGTGCGCGACGGCGAGCTGATCGTTCTTGAGGGCGTGGCCCACCTGGCCCCCGCGGAGGCGCCAGCGGAGGTCTCGTCCGCGATTCGTGCACTTGGCCACCGAATCACCGGGTCATTTCCTGGATCACCTGCACACATCGGGGACGAGGCGGCGACCCGCGGCATGGAGGTACGGCGGGCGGTGCTGGGCGACGCGCACGTCGACCGCGCGACCGCGAAGACCGACGCGCTCACGCGTCCCTTCCAAGAGCTCATCACCCGCTACGCGTGGGGCGAGGTGTGGGGTCGCGACGTCATCGACCGCCGCAGCCGCTCGATGATCACGCTCGCACTGCTGGCGACGCTGGGGCATCGCGAGGAGCTGGCGATGCACGTGCGTGCGGGCCTGCGCAACGGGTTGTCGCGGGAGGAGATCGCCGAGGTCCTGCTGCACACCGGGGTCTATTCCGGTGTCCCGGTCACGAACGCCGCGCTCGGCGTGATGCAGCAGGTCTTCGCGGAGATCGATGACGACGAGGCGTGATAAACTGTTCACCTGACGTACCTCCGTTCGCAAAGCGAACAACACGCCTGTCCTGCTGAGGAGTGCGATGCCTGCGTACGTGCTGGATGCCGTCCGGACGCCGTTCGGCCGCTACGGCGGCGGGTTGTCCGGCGTACGCCCCGACGACCTCGCGGCCACGGTCGTGGCGGCGACGCTGAAGCGGTCGCCCGCCCTCGACCCCGAGCGCATCGAGGACGTCGTGTGGGGCAACGCCAACGGCGCCGGCGAGGACAACCGCAACGTCGGCCGGATGGCGGCCCTGCTCGCCGGCCTGCCGGTCAGCGTCCCAGGTGTCACGGTCAACCGGTTGTGCGGCTCCAGCCTGGACGCCGCCATCTCGGCATCGCGCGCGATCGAGTGCGGCGACGCCGACGTGATCCTCACCGGCGGCGTGGAGTCGATGAGCAGAGCGCCCTGGGTGGTGCCCAAGCCGACCCGCGGATTCCCTGCCGGCAGTGCCGAGATGGTCTCGACCACCCTCGGCTGGCGGCTGGTGAACCCGCGCATGCCCCAGGAGTGGACCGTCTCGCTCGGCGAGTCCAACGAGCAGCTGCAGGAGCGGTTCGGCATCTCCCGCGAGCGTCAGGACGCCTTCGCAGCAGCCTCGCACCAGCGCGCGCACGCCGCGTGGGAGGCGGGCCGCTACGACGACCTGGTGGTCGGCGTCGACGGTGCCGACCTGGCCCGCGACGAGGGCGTACGTCCCGACTCGTCGGTCGAGGCGCTGGCGCGGCTCAAGCCGTCCTTCCGCCCCGACGGCACGATCACGGCCGGCAACGCCTCACCGCTCAGCGACGGCGCCTCGGCGGTCCTCCTCGGCTCCGAGCGGGGTGCGGAGCTGACCGGCCGTGAGCCGCTCGCCCGGATCGCGGGCCGCGGGGCGATGGCGCTGGAGCCGCAGGCCTTCGGGTACGCCCCTGTGGAGGCGGCCAACCGGGCTCTCGCCCGCGCCGGCATCGGGTGGGACCAGGTCGGCGCCGTCGAGCTCAACGAGGCCTTCGCGGTCCAGAGCCTCGCCTGCGTCGACGCGTGGGGGCTCGATCCCGACCTCGTCAACCAGTGGGGCGGCGCCGTCGCGCTGGGCCACCCGCTCGGCGCCTCCGGCGGCCGGATCCTCGGCACGCTCGCCGCCGTCCTGCGCGAGAACGGACGCCGCTGGGGCGTGGCCGCGATCTGCATCGGCGTCGGGCAGGGCCTCGCCGTCGTCCTCGAGAACGAGCAGGCAGCCTCCTGATGGAGGTGCTGGACGCGGACGCCGCGGTCGCCGACGTCCAGGACGGCGCGACGGTCCTGGTCGGAGGCTTCGGCACGGCGGGGATGCCGTTCTCGCTGATCGACGCCCTGGTCCGCCAGGGCGCGGGTGACCTCACGGTGGTGAGCAACAACGCCGGCAACGGCGAGACGGGACTTGCGGCGCTGCTCGCCACCGGGCGGGTCCGCAAGATGATCTGCTCCTACCCGCGCCAGCCCGACTCGCACGTCTTCGACGCTCTCTACCGCACCGGCAGGATCGAGCTCGAGGTCGTCCCGCAGGGCAACCTCGCCGAGCGGATGCGTGCCGCGGGCGCCGGGATCGGCGCGTTCTTCACGCCCACGGCGTACGGCACGGTGCTGGCCGAGGGCAAGGAGACGCGCTCGATCGGCGGACGCGACTACGTCCTCGAGTACCCGTTGGGCGGGGACGTCGCCCTCATCTCCGCACGGCGGGCCGACACGGCGGGCAACCTCGTGTTCCACAAGACGGCCCGC
This sequence comes from Mumia sp., assembly GCF_028803055.1. Taxonomy (NCBI): domain Bacteria; kingdom Bacillati; phylum Actinomycetota; class Actinomycetes; order Propionibacteriales; family Nocardioidaceae; genus Mumia; species Mumia sp. The sequence goes on along the minus strand of NZ_JARBCJ010000047.1, from coordinate 11,845 downwards.
AACTTCGGCCCGGTGATGGCGACCGCCGCGACCACGACCGTGGCCGAGGTGGACGAGGTGGTCGAGGCCGGTGAGATCGACCCCGAGGCGGTGGTGACGCCGGGAATCTTCGTCGACCGGGTGGTCGCGGTCGGCGCCGAGCAGCGGATCGCCGCACGCGAAGGCGCCGTGGCATGAGAGCGCCCGACGTCGGCGAGCGCGCCGACGTGACCGTCGAGCACCCCGACCGGGCACCTCTGTCGCGCGACGAGCTGGCGCGGGTGGTGGCCGGTGACATCCCTCCCGGGTCGTACGTCAACCTCGGCATCGGTCGGCCCACCCATGTCGCCGACCACCTCACGCCCGACTCCGGCATCGTCCTCCACACGGAGAACGGGATGCTCGGGATGGGCCCGGTGGCGCAGGACGAGGACGTCGATCCCGACCTCGTCAACGCGGGCAAGGTGCCGGTGACAGAGCTTCCCGGCGCCTCCTACTTCCACCACGCCGACTCGTTCGCGATGATGCGGGGCGGGCACCTCGACGTGTGCGTCCTCGGGGCGTTCCAGGTGTCGCAGCGCGGCGACCTCGCCAACTGGCACACCGGCGTGGAGGACGCGATCCCCGCGGTGGGCGGCGCGATGGACCTGGCCGTCGGAGCCAAGCGGGTGTTCGTGATGATGACGCTCTTCGCCAAGGACGGGTCGAGCAAGCTCGTCGAGTCCTTGACCTATCCGGTCACCGGCCTCGCGTGCGTCAGCCGCGTCTACACCGAGTACGGCATCGTCGACGTGGGACCCGACGGCGTCACCGTGCGGGCGACCTACGGGATCTCCGTCGACGGTCTCCGCGACAGGCTGCCGGTGGCGCTCCGCCGGCTGGAGGACTGACACCGGGGCCTCTGGGAACGCACGGGGCGAGCGTGCCCGCTCGCCTCCCCGGGGGACGGGCGCGAAGCGGGCACGCTCGGTCGGTGTCGCGCGGCTAGGGCGCGAAGCTCGTGTCGGGGGCGACGGCGACCTCCACGAGAAGGGGCCGTCCGGGCTCGGTGAGGCGCGAGGCGGCATCGGTCAGGATGTGCGTGAGCGTCTCGATGTCGTCGACATGGACGACGTCGCAGCCCAGTGCCTCGGCGATCCGACCGACCGACACCTCGAGGAACGACGGCCACGGCGGCTTGCCGGAAGCGCGCTCGGCGAGCCGGTCCATCACCGCGTAGCCGCCGTTGGCCATCACGATCCACAGCACGCCGACGTCGAGGTGCGAAGCCGTCCACAGCGACTGCACCGCGTACATCGCTGACCCGTCACCTACCACCGCCACGACCGGCCGCTGCGGGACCGCCATCTTGACGCCGATGGCGGCCGGCATGGCGAACCCGAGCCCACCCATCGCCGCCGACACGAACCCGAGCGGCTCCCGAGCGGGGACCATCGCCTGCAGCAACGGACGCGACGACGGTGACTCCTCGAGGAGGACCGTGTCGCGCGGGAGAACGTCGGCGAGGACCTCGAAGACGTCCGCGGACCGGAGCCGTCCGCTCTCGACCAGGCCCGTCGGCCGCTCGGGCTTCGGCGGGTCAGGACGACACGACCGCTCGGAGAGCTCGGCAGGACGAGGGCCGAGTGCCTCGAGGAGCGCGCGGACGACCACGGTGGGGTCGGCGACCACGGCGAGCTCGACCGGTGACCGGTATGCCTCTTCGGGATCGGCTGTCACGACCACGACCGTGGCGCCCGGAGGGACGAGCGGGCCCTCCGCCCACGGGTACTGGCGGAGCGCAGCGCAGCCCACGATCAGCACCACGTCGGCGTTGCCGAGGGCCGCGCGGACCCGGGGCCGGTCGGCGGGAAGGTGACCGGCGAAGAGACGGTGGTCCTGCGGGAACCCGGCCCGTGCCCCGAACGGCTCCTGCCAGACCGGTGCCTCGAGCCGCTCCGCGAGCGCCGTCAACGCGTCCCAGCCGGTCCGGCTGTCGTTGCCGGACCCGGCGACCACCGCCGGTCGCTCGGCACGGCCGACCAGCCGCGCCAGGTCGCCGACGTCGACGCCCTCCGGCGCGGGCGTACGGACCACCCGCGCAGCGGACAGGTCCTGAGGGTCGTACGGGGTGCTCCAGTCGTCCATCGGCACAACCACCACGACCGGTCCCTGGTCACGGCGTGCACGGTGTGCCGCACGGTCGATCGCCGACGGGACGTCCTGCGGACGCACCGGATTCAGCATGTCGAGCGGGTAGTCGCCGGCGAGGCTGTCCAGCCTCCCGGCCAGGAACGGTTCGAGTGCCAGGTGGCGCCGGTCCTGCTGTCCGACGACGACCACGAGGGGCGCGTGGTTCACCCTTGCGGTGGCGATCGCCCCGACGCTGTTGCCCAGCCCGGCCGTGGTGTGCAGCAGCACGAGGGCGGGTTCGCGCGTGGCGATCGCCCACCCCGACGCGATCCCGACGACCGACCCCTCGTGGAGTGCGAGCACGAACCGGAGGTCGTCGGGCAGGTCGACGAGGAACGGGACCTCCGTCGACCCCGGGTTGGAGAAGATGGTCGTCATGGCGTGACGCCGCAGGACGTCGAACGTGGCGGTGCGGACGTCCGCCGTCATGCGTCCGCTCCCGAGCCCCGTTTCGCCTTCTGGATCTCGGCATAGACGTGCGTGCGGAGCTCGGTGAACCTCGGCATAGACCGGGTGGCGAGCTGGTCACGCTCGGCCGGGAGGTCGATGGTCAGGTCCTCCTGCACCACGGTCGGCGAGTTGGAGAGGATCAGCACCCGCTCGCCGAGATAGACCGACTCGTCGATGTCGTGGGTGACGAAGAGGACGGTGATGCCGAGGTCCTTCCAGACGCGACGGATCAGGTCCTCCAGGTCCGCGCGGGTCTGGGCGTCGACCGCGGCGAACGGCTCGTCCATCAGCAGGACCTCAGGCTCGTACGCGACCGCCCGCGCGATCGCCACCCGCTGCTGCATCCCGCCCGAGAGCTGCCACGGGTAGGACGTCTCGGCGTGCTCCAGGCCGACCGCGTGCAGGGCCGTCGAGACGACCTTCCGCCGCTCGGCCTTGGGCATGCCCGCGTTCTTCAGCGGCAGCTCGACGTTCTGGCGGACCGTCATCCAGGCGAACAGGCTGCGCCCGTACTCCTGGAACACGACCGCCATCTTCTTCGGAGGGGCGGTGACGACCGCGCCGTCGAGGAGCACCGTGCCCGCGGTCGGCTCCAGCAGCCCCGCGATGCAGCGCAGGAGCGTCGTCTTGCCGCATCCGGACGGTCCGACCAGGCAGACCAGCTCGCCCTGTCGCAGCTCGAAGGTCAGGTCGCGCACCGCCTCCACGTCGCCGGAGTCGACCGTGTAGATCTTCTGGAGACCCTGGACCGACAGCACGACGGGGGCGTCGACACCGTCGCGCGACGCGTTCTGGACCGTGACGCTGTCACCTTCCATGCTGCACCTCTTTCTGGCCGTAGTACCAATGGAGGACCCGGCGCTCGCACGCCTGGAAGACGATCGAGACCGCCACGCCGATCAGGCCGAGCAGAACGATGCCGCTCCACATCTCGACGACCGCGAACGACCGCTGGAACACCACGATCGTGAAGCCGAGCCCTGACGACGAGGCGAACATCTCGGAGATCACCATGAGGATCAGGCCGATGGAGAGCGCCTGCCGCACCCCGGCCGCGATCTGCGGCGCAGCGCTGGGGAGCACGAGCGTCCGCAGGCGCGTGAGCCGGGTGAGCCCGTACGTCCGGGCGGTGTCGACGAGGACCGGGTCGACGGCGCGTACGCCTTCGACGGTGTTGAGCAGGACGGGCCAGATCGCGCCGAAGACGATGACCAGCACCTTCATACGGTTGTCGACGCCGATGAGCAGCATCAGGACCGGAACGAGGACCGGCGGCGGGAGGGCGCGGAAGAACTCGAGCATCGGCTCGAGCAGCGACCGCAACCACCGCACCGAGCCGATCAGCAGGCCCGCGGCGACGCCGAGGACGATCGCGAGCAGCGTCCCGACGGTGAAGCGGGCGACGCTCGGGAGGACGTCCTCGCGGAACCGAGGGCCGATCCAGGTGTCGACGAACGTGGCGGCCAGCTCGCCCGGCTTGGGGACGAAGAAGTTGGTTGAGTCGATGGTCAGCACCCACCACAGCAGGACGAGCACGACCGGGAGCCCGAGCACGTAGGCGACGCGGGTGAGGATCCTCATGCGACCTCCTCCCGTCGGACCGAGACGTGCCAGCGAAGGGCGCGCCGCTCGACGAGGCGTGCGACGAGGTTGATGGCGACACCGATGAACCCGGTCATGAGGATGAGGGCGTACATCTGGGCCGTGGCGCCGCCGGAGTTCGCGAGCGCGATCGCGGTGCCGAGCCCACCTCCTCCGATGATGAGCTCACCGGTGATCGTGAGGATGAGGGCGACGGCCGCACCGAGACGCAGGCCCGTCATCACGTACGGCAGAGCCGACGGCCAGACGAGGTAGCGGACGCGTGCGGCCCATCCGAGGCCGTAGCTGCGTGCGGTGTCCGAGGCCACGGGATCCACGTCGCCGACGCCGTAGAGGACCTGGATGAGCACCTGCCAGAAGGACGCGTAGAGGACCAGCAGCAGGGTGGACTGCATCGAGGTGCCGTACAGAAGAGAGGCGAGCGGGATCAGCGCCACCGACGGGATGGGACGCAGGAACTCGATCGTCGAGTTCGTGGCGCGGCGTAGGAACCGGCTCTGGCCGATGACCAGGCCGAGCGCCACGCCGGCGGCCGCCGAGATGGCCAGACCGATCGCCCAGGTCGTCACGGTCTCTCGGACCGACGCCCAGAAGTCGCTGGTGCCCGCGAGGCTGCGCAGCTCGCCGAGGACGGTCGACGCGGTCGGGAGGAAGCGCTCCTCGACCAGCCCGGAGCGCACCACGAGCTCCCAGGTCACGAGGAACCCGACAATGCCGAGCAGCCCGAGCGCTGCCGAGGAGAGTGGGGCGCCCCGTCCGCCGGCGCGACGCGGGGGCGCGGACGTGTCGGCGGACGGGGACGCGGTGACCGACGTCATGGAAGCAGGGCGTCCAGGTCAGGCTCGTTCTTGAGAGTCCCGTACTTCACGGCGGCGGTGCCGAGCTTCTCCATCGACGCCTCGTCGAACTCCGAGCGGAAGACAGGCAGGACCATCTTGGCGCGAGTCGGCTCGTCGATCTCGGTGTAGGTGCCGACGATGTCGCGCACCTCCTGGTCGTTGTCGCCGGCGTAGTCCAGCGACTTGTTCATGGCGCGGCTGAAGCGCTCGACCAGGTCCTTGTTCTTTCCGGCGTACTCGGTGGTGGTGAAGTAGCCGGCGATGTCGAGCTCGGGCGACATGTCGAGGTAGTTGTAGGTGACCGCCCGCGCCCCGTCGGCCAGCGCGGCGGACATGAACGGCTCGAGCACCCAGATCGCGTCGACCTGATCGTTGGCGAGCGCTGCAGGGGCTTCGGGGAAGGGCACTTCGACGAACTTGACGTCCTCGGGGTCGCCGCCGTCGGTCTCGATCGCGGCACGGATGGTGGTGTCGCCGATGTTCTTGAGGTTGTTGACCGAGACGGTCTTGCCCGCGAGGTCCTTCGGCGTCTTGACCGGCGAGTCGCCGGGCACCAGCACCGCGCCGAAGTCGGGCTCCACTCCGGCCGACGACGTGCCGTTGGTGACGAAGGTCAGCGGGAGTCCCTGGTCGGCTCCCACCATCAGCGACACCACGTTGCCGAAGGCGAAGTCGAAGTCACCGCTGACGACCCCGGGCACGGCCGCGGCGCCGCCGGTCGTGGTCTCGATCTCGAGGTCGATGCCCTCGTCCTCGAAGAAGCCCTTCTCCTTGCCGAGCCAGATCGGCGCGGTGTCGACGATCGGGATGACCCCGACCGTGACCTCGTCCGGGCCGTCGGCACCGGCGTCGTCGTCGCCTCCGCAGGCGGTCAGCAGGACGAGCGACGCTAAGACCGCGGCGGCCTTGGTCGTGGGGCGCATGTGATTCCTCTCGGGGGTGGGGCTGAAGGTCAGAAGGGGAACGTCGGGGGTTCGCTGCGGAGCGTGATCCAGCGGGTCTCGGTGAACGCGTCGATGTTGGCCTCGGCGCCGCCGTGCCTCGAGCCGGTGCCGGAGACCCCCAGTCCGCCGAACGGTGCGTTGGCCTCGTCGTTCACCGTCTGGTCGTTGACGTGGACGATGCCCGACGGGATGCGGGCCGCGAGCTCCAGACCGCGCATGGCGTCGCGGGTGACGATCCCGAGCGAGAGCCCGTAGTCGCCGGCCGTGGCCAGCTTCACCGCTTCGTCGAGGTCGGAGAACCTGACCACCGACGCGACGGGCCCGAAGACCTCCTCGGCGTACGCAGGCGCGTCGACCGGCGAGTCGGCGAGCACGGTGGGGCGGTAGAACAGCCCGTCGTACGTCCCGCCGGCGACCAGGCGTGCTCCCGCCTGCTGGCTCCCTGTGACGAGGGCGTGGATCTTGTCGCGCTGCGCCTCGTCGATGATCGGCCCGAGCGCCACGTCGTCGGTGGCCGGGTTGCCGACGGGCAGCTGGTCGGCCTTCGCGGCGAGCTTCTCGACGTACGCGTCGTACAGGCTGTCGTGGACGAGGTGCCGCCCGACCGTCATGCAGATCTGGCCCTGGTGGAAGAAGGCGCCCCAGGCGGCGAGGTTCACCGCCTGGTCGACGTCGGCGTCTTCGAGGACCAGGAAGGCGGAGTTGCCACCGAGCTCGAGGTGGGCGCGCTTGAGGTGACGCCCCGCGGCCTCGCCCACCTTGCGGCCGGCGGGTGTCGACCCGGTGAACGCGATGACCCGGACGTCGGGGTCGGTGGTGAGCGCCTCGCCCACCTCGGCGCCGCCGGGCAGCAGCTGGAGGACACCGGCGGGGAGGCCAGCCTCCTCGAAGATCCGCACGATCGTCACACCGCCGGTCACCGCCGAGCGCGGGTCGGGCTTGAGGATGACGGCGTTGCCGAGCGCGAGCGCCGGGGCGACGGCCCGGATGCTGAGGATGAGGGGGACGTTGAACGGGGAGATCACGCCGACGACGCCCGCCGGGACCCGCTGGGAGATCGAGAGACGCGGCTGGTCGGTGGCGAGTACCTTGCCGGCGGCGTACGACGGGAGCGCGGCCGCCTCGAAGCACTCCGCTGCTGCCACGTCGAGGGAGAACCCGGCCATGCCGGGGACGGCGCCGACCTCGCGGACGTTCCAGCCCATCACCTCCTCGGCGTGGGCGTGCCACAGGTCGCCCGCCCTGCGGAGCACGGCGGCACGCTCGGAGTGAGGGGTCGCCGCCCAGCTGCGCTGCGCCTCGGTGGCGTGCTGTGCAGCCCGGCGTACGTCGTCGGGGCTCGCCTTGCCGACCTGACCGAGACTCTCGCCCGTCGCGGGCTCGACCACCGGGTAGGTCGCGCCCCCCGATGCCTCCACCCCGTCTCCCCCGAGGGAGATCCGTCCGCTCCAGACCGATGTGTCCAGCAAAGCCTCGTCCTCTCGGTGCTAAGGTCAGTCGCTGTCCGGCGCGTTCGCTAAGCGAACGCTTGTCCAGCATACGAACCTACTATGACGCTCATCACAGGTCAACGGAAGAGGTCGCCGACCGCCGCAGCGCGTGTGGGGGTCTCGACGACGGAATAGGGTGCCAACCGTGACGACTGACGACGGCCGACCGGTGGAGTCGGTCCAGTCCTTGCAACGAGGGCTCGCGGTCATCCGGGCCTTCGACGCCGACCACCCGCGCATGACCCTCGCCGAGGTGGCCCGACAGACCGGCCTGACCCGCGCGACGGCCCGCAGGTTCTTGCACACGCTGGTCTCGCTCGGATACACCGCCACCGACGGACGCGAGTTCTGGCTGCGTCCGCGCGTCCTCGATCTCGGCTACGCCTACCTCTCCAGCAGCACGCTGCCCGACATCGCCACGCCTCACCTCAAGGCGTTCACCGACCGCGTCCACGAGTCGTCGTCGGTGTCGGTCCTGGACGGGGCTGACATCGTCTACGTCGCCCGCGTCCCTACCCGCCGGATCATGGCCGTCGCCATCAGCGTCGGCACCCGTTTCCCGGCGTACGCGACCTCGATGGGGCGGGTGCTCCTCGCCGGTCTCGAGCCCAGCGACCTTGACAGGGTGCTCGCCGAGATGACGTTCGAACGGCTCACGCCGCGCACCGTTTCCTCGGCGGCACAGCTGCGCGCCGAGCTCGACGTCGTTCGCGAGCGGGGCTGGGCACTGGTCGACCAGGAGCTCGAGCTCGGGCTCCGCTCCATGGCGGCGCCCGTGCGCGACCCCCGCGGACGCACCATCGCGGCGGCGAACGTCTCGGTGAGCGCCGGTCAGCGCGACGCCGAGGACGACGTGGAGAGGCTCCTGCCGGAGCTCCTGGAGGCGACGCGGCAGATCGAGCACGACCTGCGGATGGCCGGGATGTGATCGCCGAGGCCGACATCGAAGACCCCGCCGTGCCCTACGCTGTCGCCCGACCGGAGGGAAGTCGTGGTGAATCCTGGCCTGACGTGGCGCCGTTCTCGCGCCCATGCCGGGATTCTCGTTGCCTTCGCCGTGACCAGCGCCGTGTTCGCCGCCCTCGTGGCAGGACTGGCGACCAGCACGGCAGACCAGCTCGACCACGACGTCGCGCGTGCCCTCGCAGACCTCCCTCCTCGGAGCGCTGCCCTGCGGGTCACCGCCACGACGCGGATGGACGAGGAGGTCCGTGCCGCCGAGCGCCTCGCCCGCCGCGCGGAGGCGTCCGGGCTCGTCGTCACAGCGAGCACCCGCGCCGACGACATCGTCGTCGGCCCACGGTCGTTCCTGGTCGAAGAACGTCGCGAGCTGGCCGGCCTCGCGTCGTTGACCTCCGGGCGCTGGGCGGTGTCGGACAGCGTGGCGACGCTGACGGCGGCCGCCGCCGAGCGACTGCGCGTCTCGCCCGGTGACACGCTGGACCTCGGGCCCGTGAGCGTCCTCGTCGTGGGGACCTGGGCGGCCGACGACCCGACGGATCCGCGGTGGTTCGGCGATCCGGGAGTCGCCTCCGGCTCCGACGCCGGGGCGGTCGGGCCGGTCGTCCTCTCGGCGGCGACGCTGGTGCGGCTCCCTGACTACCGTACGTCCACGTGGACGCTCACGGTCCCGTCGTCGGTCGGGGGCAGCGACCTCGACCGGTTGACGTCAGCACTGCGTGCCTTCGTGGAGGAGGCCGACGATGCTGGGGCGGCCCTCGACGGCAGCCTCGCCGACCGGGTCCGCGAGATCGCGCGCGCCGAGTCCTCCGTCAACGCGGTGAGACGGGTCGCGCTGGTGCTCGTCGGCGTCGTCGGGACCCTCGTGATGTGGCACGTCGCCGGCGCGGTGCGCGCGGCTCGGAGCACGGAGGCCATGCTGGTCGTGGCCAGGGGCGCGTCCCCGGGCCAGGTGATCGCGTGGCACGGCGGTGACGTCGCGATCATCGGGGCGTTGGGCTCGGCGCTCGGGCTCGTGGCGTGCTCGGCGGCGCTCGGCCCACCGTCGCCGTACGTCCTGGCGGTCGCGGTCGTCGTCCCGCCGGCACTCGCCATCGCACGCGCCTGGCCTCCGGCAGTCGTCGGGCGCTCGGGCACCGCCCCGGTGGCTCTGGTCGTCGCGATCCTCCTCGCCGGTGCCGGCATCCTCCTGACGGCGCGCGCCGCCTGGCTCGGGGACGTCGTGCTCGAGTCGTCGTCGGGCGCCGTTCGTGTCGACGGGCTGACGGTTCTCGCGCCGGCACTGGTACTGGTTGCCGCAGCCGTCGTCACCGTCCTGCTGACCCGGCCGCTCCTCGGAGCCGCCGCACGGGTCGCTGCGCGCGCGAGCAACGGTCTGGCGCTCGTGCTCGCGCTCCGTAGGGCCGGAGGTCGGTCGCGCGCGACTGCCGCGACCTTGACGCTCGTGGCTCTGGTCGTCGGTACGGCGGCCGCGTCCGCGGTCGCCTCCGCGTCGGCAGGTGCCGTCGTGGATCGGACTCGTGAGATGCAGACCGGTGACGACGTCCGGGTCTCCGTCGGAGCCGAGCGGGTCGTCGATGGCCGGCAGAGTCCTCAGGTCGACCTTGGTCCGTACGCCGGGCTGCCCGCCGTCGACCGCGTCCGCGGCGCCGTCGAGACGCCAGTGGGGGTGGCCGATCTCAAGACCACGCTGTTGGCGGTCGACGGTGGTGAGGATGGTGACGGCGTCGTGGCCGGCGCCGTCCCGATCGCGATCACCGGCGGGCTCGCGTCGGATCTCGACGTCGTGGTCGGTGACCGCCTGGAGGTGCTCGTCCCGGACGTGGCCGCGACGTTCCCAGCGGTCGTACGCCGGATCGCGCGGTCCTTGTCCGGTCTTCCCACCGGGGAGGGGATGGTGGCCAGCAGGACGGCGGTCCAGACGTCGTTGTCGAAGCCCGAGGCCCTCCTCACCGTCAACACCCTGCTCCTGTCGAGCGGCGATCCGCTGGCGACCGCCCGGGCCGTGCCGTCGGTGGCCGACCGCCCGGTGACCGTGGTGCGGGCTCGCTCCGGCCAGGGCGAGCTGTCGCCCGGAGCGGCGCAGACGGCATGGCGCTGGGCTGCTGTGGGGGTCGCGCTCCTGGGGGCGATCGGGCTCGCGGCGGTCGTGCTCGGCAGTGTGCGTGGGAGTCGCGCCGAGTCAGCCGTCCTCGGTGCGCTCGGGGCGACCCGAGCCGTGCGGGGCCGCGCACGGCTCGGTGAGAGCGCGGTGGCGATGGCAGCGGGCCTGGTCGCGGGCGTGGCCGGCGCGGTGCTCCTGGTGGCCGTCCTGGTGCCCGTCCTCTCCCGCGCCCTCGTCCCGGAGACGGCGCCGGACCTCGGGCGTGTCGTCGCGCTCGACGGGCCCGTCCTGGCAGCGTCGCTCGTGCTGCTCGCCTCCGCGGCGATCGTCATCACCCTCGCGGGCGTGGTCGTGGCGCGCGGTGACGCCGACGACCTCCTGCGCAAGGAGGACGTGTGAACAGACGATCGGGTGTCGCGCGGCTCCTCCTCCGCTACGTGGTCGCTCTCCGCGGAGTGCTCGCCCTGACCGCGACCGTGGTCGTGGTGCTCGCGTTCTTCGCGTCCGCGGCGCCGGTGGCGCTCGCGAACCTCCTGACCGACGCCCAGCGCCACGCGCTCGTGGAGATTTCGCCGGCCGCGCGCGACCTGGTCGACGAGCAGCAGATCACGCCACCGCCGGAGCTGGTCGCCGACGACTGGCGTGGTCTGCGCGATCGCTTGGAAAAGACCCGCGCCGAGCTGCCGCCGCTCCTGCGGTCGGTCACCGAGCCCGCGGCATTCACCCTGACGGCGTCGACGCGGAAGACGGCGGAGAAGATTGGCGGCCCGATGCTGCCGGACTGCTACGTGAACTTGACCCTCTCGCCCGATCTGCCGAGGCACGTGACGATGGTCGAGGGAACCTTGCCTCGACCGCCGGCCGGTGAACGGGCCACGGCCGACCTCATCCTCACGCGTGCGGCCGCCGAGGAGGCGCGCTGGAGGGTCGGCGACGTACGGGTGCTGACGGGCGGTGGCCTTCCGGACCGGCGCTACCGGCTCAGCGGCACCTACGAAGCGGTCGCGCCACAGGGTCCGTTCTGGCGCCAGATCTCCGGGGGGATCGCCCCGGTGGTCACCACCACTGGCGGCCGTTGGACGGTGGCGGCAGCCGGGTGGGTCTCGGCGGAGAACCTCCACGGCACCGGGCCTGCCTCCGTGGAGCGCAGTCACACGGCACTGAAGCTCTGGTACCCCGCGACACCAGAGCGCCTCACCGCCGCCGAGGGCGCGGCGCTGGTCGACGAGCTCTCCGCCTTCACCCGGACGGCGGTCGAGCTCGCCCCGGAGAGCGAGGTCGAGGTTCCGGGCGAGGGGTTCATGC